>JBKBNR010000023.1:425-15068 GCA_046295315.1 Hyphomicrobiaceae bacterium | reverse complement strand
GTGCGTTCTTCTTCGAGAAGTGCGCGCTCGGCGGCGAGGGCCGCCTCGGCGGCGGCCCGCGCCTCGGCAAGAGTTTGTTCTGCCCGCGCTAGATTGTCGGCGAATTTTTCGCGCTCGGCGGCGAGGAACGCTCTCTCCGCCGCCAATTGCTGCCCGAGGAAGCCCTGTTGTTCCTCGGCCGCCGCGGCGCGGCGCTCTGCTGCGACGATGAGATGGCGCTGCCCCGTCAGTTGCGAGCGCAGATCCTCGGCGATCGTGCGATAGCGCTGTGCCAAGGCCGCCCATTCGTGGAAAGCGCTGCCGCGAGTTTGCAGTGCTTGTTCGCGCAGGTCTCCCGTCGCCTCGCCCGACTTCAGCGCAACGGGGCGGACGCTGTTGGACGCGGTCATATCGAGAACCATGTAGCGCAACCCGTTGAACAGCGGTTCGAGCAACAGTTCGTCGGTGATCAGTCGCACCGTTGATTGCTCACCGCGGGAGCCGATGTCGCAGCCGTAGACCTCGCGCCCCGTGGCATCGGTCAGCCGCAGGCGGTTTTCCTCGAGCGGCGAGGCACGGTCGACGCCAGACCAGATGTCGATCGTCGTCTCGCCGATTTCCTCCGGCAAGACAAGGAGCGCCGTCGCGGACGAGGACATCAAGGCGCCAGAGAACTCACTCTCCTGGCCATGGAAGCCGGACATGGCGAGCAGCTTCGGGCGACGTTCCGCGAGGGCCGCGACCAACGCCGGGTCCGTCGCCCGGGTCGCGCCCGAGAATTCGACGGTTTCGGGTGCGTCGAGCGTATAGCCGAACGGTGCGACAGAGGGCGCCAGAACGCGCGCGATCAATGCCCGCTCCGCGGGGTGGAAATAGTCAGCCGCCGCCGCGCGGTCCGGGCGCGGGCGCAAGATCGCCGCCGCCAGCGATACGGCGGCCTCGTCGTCGCTGGCGCCGAGATGCGCGAACGCACGACGCATGACGCCGGCGCCGTCGTCCAGCAGATCCTCGTAGCGCAGGACGAGCAGTTGATCGCCCGCCGCCTGAGCGGTGACGAGTGTCTGCAGGTTATCGAGATAGTTGCCGATGTTGCGGACGAGATGGCGGGAAAACTCGCGATCGTGCTGTTCGCCGCGCGCCGCACGTTGCGCCATCGATTTCAGCGTCGCGAACGGATCGCGGACCGTGGCGATGGCCTTCATCGACGGGATCGCGGTGCGCAGATCGGCGAGCGCCTTGATGTTGTCGGGCGTTTTCTCGCCGACGATGCGGCGGCCGGAGCGAGCGCGGAAGGTCGATCCGAGAAGATTGGCGACGGCGCGATAGGCTGCAGCGCCGTGAACGCCGCCTGCGAGAACGCGCGTCGCATCATCGATGAAGAAGGCGGCCGCCAGGTCGTCCAGCAACGGAAAAAGACGCTGGTCTGGAAAAGCCCGCGCCAGCAACTCGAGATCGCGCGCCTGCTGGACGACGAAATCGCGTGTGTGCAGCGTCAGTGCCGTGTCGAGATCGGTCTCGATCTGCGTCCTCAACGCCTCGAACCCGCTCTTCGGGAACGGTCCGCGCCGGAAGAACTCGTGTGCGAAGCGGAACAGTCCCGTTTCGGACGCGTAGGCGTAGACCTCGGGGTGGGCGCAGAGCGCGATGGCGAGGGCGGTGGTGCCGCTGCGCGGTATGCCACCGACGACGAAGTCCAGCGTATCGGATGGGACGGCGTTCGATGGATCAGCGGACACTTCGCAAACTCACCAGAAGGGGATGGGGCTCGCCGTGCTCGCTTGCGGCGTCGACGCTGGTTTCGATGCGGACGACATGAGCGTGCGTTTTGCCCTCGATCCACGCCGCCGGGTGATCGAGCAGCGGCAGATCGACATTCACGGGCTTGCCGTCACCCGTGATTTCGACGTCGGCGACGGTGGCGTGGTTGACGGCGACCCGGACGCGCTGCGCGCTAGGCGCACCGCCGCGGCCGGCGCTGCAGGAGATGCCGAGCGTGGCTCCGGCGATTTTCGACGGCTCGACCAGCAGCAGCGTTCCGCCGGTCCCGATCTCGAAGGCTTGCTCGCCGGTGGCCCATGTCAACACGCCGGAGACCGGCTCCGCGCCGAGGATCGGCAAGAGATGGGGCGGGCGTGACGCATCGAGCACGGTGTGATCGCCATATGGCCGCTGTCCTTCGGCATCGAGATCGTCCGAGATGCCGAGTTGCTCCGCGAATGGCGCCAGCACCAGCCGCGCGATCCGCACCTCGGCGCGAGCGAACCCCGCGTGCTTGTCGCTGCGTTTGGGTGCCTGTCCGATGAGCACGCTGGCAATGCGGCGCACGTCGACATCGGCGGCGAGGCCGAGGTGCTGCAGCAGTCCATCTATGCGTTGTGCAGGGTCCTCCATCAAGGCATCGTAATCGAGCAGCAACAAGCGGTCGGTATGGGCTTTGGCCTCGCAGATGGCGCGGGCGTACATCTCATACTGGCCGAGCGACGCGAGGAATTCGGTGCTGAATACGCCGTCCTGCACACCGCCGCCCTCTGCCCGGTTCATCATCGAGCGGATGTTGGGCATCGGATCACGAAACGTGCAGATCAGCAGCGTTTCCGGCGTCGCCTTGGCGATCAACGGCATCGAGATGATGTTGTCGGGCGTCTTCTCCCCGACGATGTCGCGCCCCGACTTCTCGCGCAGCCAGCGGCCCATGAGTTTAGACGCTTCACCGAACAGCGGCGCGCCCCACAGGCCCGAGCGCATGAGTTCAATGATCTCGTCGCGTATCCGGGCGATGTCGGGTTCGTCGAACAGAGGCAGCAAAGGCCGGTCGGGTATGCGCGGATTGTAGCGACGCAGAACATCCTGATAGCGCTTCAGGCTCTCGACGTACGGAACGAAGTGCTCGCGAAACGCTATGTGCATGTCGCGGTCGAGATAGCCGATGAACTCGGCCTCGCGCGATCGCGGCAGCGGGGCGGAGCGGCCATACGCCCACATGTGCCGGAAGATGTTCGTCTCCGACGAGTAGGAATAGACCAGTTCGTGGCCGTTGATGATCTTGGACAGTATCGTGGTGCCCGATCGCGGAACGCCGCCGATCACGAAATCCATCGGACGGTTGGCGGTTGGCGCCGGTTGCGCCGCCACTGCGACCGGCGAAGGCCCGCTCGGGTCGGCTGGGGCGACAGCCACGTCCAGCCGCGTGGCGCGCGGTGGGCTGCCGCCCAGCAGCATGGTAACGCGCGTCTTCAAGGTCCGCAGCCGAGGAGCAATCTTGTGCTTGCGTAGCAATTTGCGGGCCGAGTTGCGAAAATCGCTGCCGGACATTGTGACTTGAGCCTTTCGTACCGAACCGGGTGCAAGACCGATCCCGCCTGATGTGGCCGGGAGTAATCACCATTGTCCGGGAACTGTCACGAAGCTACGCCTTAACAGGTCGTCGCCGCGAGTCGTCAACTGAAAAATCATCCCGCTCCCCGTTGCGTTCTGCTGGGCGCCGGCTGCGTCTGGTGTCGTGATCGCGAAATTGGTCTCATTCTGCCGCATGCTCCGAACGAATTTCGCGATCTGAACGACACGAGAAGAAGCAATAAACTCGTGTGATTCAGACAGAGAAGTCCGCCTCCCAAGCTAGCTGAAAAGTATGCAGCGGACTTCGCGGTCATCACACGAGCGAACGATCTCCGAGGCTCGCAGTTCGCGGTTCGGCGACGGTGCTCGGCAGCAGCACACCGCGGCATTTCGTTCGACCGCGTATCGGCGCCTCGCAGGTTATGACGCAACCTGAAGTCGCGCCTCTGCGGTGAAAACTCCGTCGCGCGAGCGGAGCGCTGCACCGCGATCGAGCATTGTGCGCCGTTTGTCGCCGGCGCCATTGCGGTCGAAGCCGTGCAGCGCCCGCTGCCGCATGAGATGGGTCTCGGTGGGCGCCGCGAGCGCCATCCGGCAGCGGGATTTGCCACAATGGATGGATCCTGGCCAGCAATTCAAATCTGTGTAAGTCCGGCGCGATCATCGGCCGAGAACACTCCATCCACAACCTGATCGGCTGGATCGCCGCCGTGCCGTCACGACAGGTCCCGGGCCTCCACTGTTCGGACACCCTGATGGCCACCGTGCCGAATGAGCCACACGCCACACCGTCATACCTGCGCGGGACTTGGCCCTCCCGGGACCATCGGCTAACGTCTCGCCGCTGTACAGGTGACCGCCGGTCGCGGCGTCGGGTCTGCAAGGGTCGGGTAAGAGCTTGGCGCATGCGCTGCAAGGCAGGCCGTTCGTGCATCTTTCAGGCTGACCGTGAGCAATCGGCGGCACCGTCCCGGCGTCCTGCGAGGCCCGGCGCCGGCCTTCTGCGGAGCGCGTTCGAGCGCGACGAATCGAGCGAGCAACGGTAGGCACGGACACGCCGGATGGTTTTCTCATCGATAGAGTTCCTCTTCTTCTTTTTGCCAACGCTGCTGACCGCTTATTTTCTCAGCCCGGCACGACTGAAGAATGCAGTTCTGCTGCTCGGCAGCCTGATATTTTATGCGTGGGGTGGCGGCGAACTGGTATTCATCCTGATGGCTTCGGTGATCGGCAATTACATATTCGGTGCCATGGTCCACCGCCCCGCCACGCGCCGGATCGGTTTGGTACTCGCTATAGTTTTCAATATCGGCATCCTGTTCTTCTTCAAATATTTTAATTTTTTCATCGAGCAGATATGGAATATTCCCGGACTTTTCGAGGGCAAGCCCTGGTTCGACAAGATCATCCTGCCGATCGGCATCTCGTTCTATACCTTCCAGGCGCTGTCCTACGTGATCGACGTCGATCGGGGTGAGAAACCCCCGGCGCGCAGCATTTGGGATTTTGCGCTTTATCTGACGATGTTTCCGCAACTCATCGCGGGGCCGATCGTCAAATACGCGCTCGTGGCGGATCAACTCCACGACCGCGCGCACTCGATCGACAAATTCAATCTGGGCGCCTATCGTTTCCTGCACGGATTGTTCAAGAAGGTCGTGGTCGCGGATTCGATCGGCGCCATCGCCGACGCCGCTTTCAATCCGCTATATGCCGACAATCTCGGCATGGCCGGCGCTTGGATCGGACTGCTGGCCTACACACTGCAGATCTATTTCGACTTCTCGGCTTACTCCGACATGGCCATCGGCCTCGGCCTCATGCTCGGCTTCAACCTCCCGGAGAATTTCAACAGGCCCTATTCCGCGGTTTCGATCACGGATTTCTGGCGCCGCTGGCACATGACCTTGTCGCACTGGTTTCGCGATTACCTCTACATTCCGCTCGGCGGCAGCCGGGCGGCGGAGCCGGTCGTCTATCGCAACCTGATGATCGTGTTCCTGGCCACCGGCATCTGGCACGGCGCCAACTGGACATTCGTTTTGTGGGGCATCTATCACGGCATGCTGCTGCTCATCGAGCGCTGGGCCGGTACGCGCGAACCCACAAGCAGAATCGCGTGGCATCGCGCGGCGACGCTGCTGCTCGTGATGCTCGGCTGGGTGATCTTCCGCGCCGAAAACGTCGACGTGGCTTTCGCCTACTATCGGGCTCTGTTCGATGTCACGAACCCGTCGCTCAATCCGGAGGTCGCCGAGGCGATCACCAATCGCGGCGCCGTGACGCTGGTGTTGGCATCGGTCGTGTTCCTTCTTCCCGGCAGTTTCGTCGCAGGGCGCTGGTTGACGCGCGAGACCGATGCTGTGCGGGCGGGCAGTTCACCGCACCAGACGGCGCTCCATTACGATGCGGTCGATGCCTACCGGCTGGCGCTGCTTATCCCGATCCTTGCTGTCGTCGCGGCGGACGTGATCTCGGGCACGTTCAGCCCCTTTCTCTATTTCCAGTTCTGAGGCGGTAGAGATGGAACGACCGAACCGGGTTCTCAACGTGCTCATCGCCGCCGGAGTGTCCTTGGCCTTTCTGTCTCCGATGGTCTTGCTACTGGCAGGCTTCGCCAACACGAGAATGATCGACAACCGCTCGCTGACGCCTTGGCCGGCTTTCGCCGCCGCAAGCGTGATCGACACGAAATTCTATACGGGCGTGAAGAACTATCTCGTGGATCGCTTTCCGTTCCGGCCGCATATCATCGTGGCGCGCGGTCACGTCATGCAGAACCATCTCGCCGACTTCAACAACGACCGCATCGTCTGGGGCAAGGACGGCTGGATGTTTCTGCGCGAGGCGATCCGCTTCTCGTGCCATAAGCCGGACCTGATGGCGCAGGCGGTGCGCGGCATGACGACGTTCACCGAGTACGTTCGGCGCATGGGCAAGGACGTCGTGTTCATGATGGCGCCGAACAAGGCGACCATTTATCCCGAGAAAGTGGCGGATCGCTTCGCGCCGTATCTCGCTTGCGAGAACAAGCACCGGGCGCTGTTCCACGCCATGGTGCGAAACCGCGGCGACAAGTTGCGCTACATCGACGTTTTTGCGCCGACGCGGCATCTACAACTGGTTCGACGTTCATTGGGATTGCCGGGGGACAGCCATTCTCGGCGATCTGGTGCTGCGCGATCTGTTCGCCGATCCGAAGAAGAAGCTGCCGCTCACGTTCGAGCCCGAGCCGCGCACGTCCGACATTTCCGTGGTTCTCGGCCGGCCCTTCGAGGCCGAATGGATGGGATGCAAATCGACGGTGCCGACGAAGCCTGTCAAGCAGGACGACAACACCGACAACTACTTCGCATCGTTCACATCGTCGGCGCCGGGACCGAAGGACGGCAAGGGGCGCGTGCTCATGATCCACGACTCTTTCGCCAACGGACTGAGGCGCCTGATGCCGCAGGTGGTGCCGGCGTTCACCATGTACAACATCAACAATCGCGACTTTGCCAAGCTGGCGCGGGCGATCCACGACGCGGACAAGATCTATGTCGAGATCGTCGAGCGTTCGGCGTTCGCCAATTTCGCGCGTCTCGGGCACCCGAATTTCATCAGGCCGCTCGACGCCGCCATGAAGCGCATACCAGCGGCGAGCAACCCGGCCGGCCTGACCGCTGGAGCCGGGCAATGACGGCGCCACGCCCGACGCACCACAATCAGATAAAGTCGCGCGCAGTACCACTGGGACAGACGTGCCACACGACATACGCTGTGGTCGAGAAGCGATCGGGCCCGGTCAGCGACGTTTCATGCTGGAGAATCTGACGACATGGTATTCGCATCTGTCGAGTTCCTTTTCGTTCTGCTGCCGCTGACGCTTCTCGCCTACTACCTGGTCGGGTACGTCACCGGTCGCGTCAGCCTGCTCAACGTCGTCATGCTGATCGCCAGTCTGGTGTTCTACGACTGGAGCGGCGGCGTCTATACGATCGTGTTGCTTGCCGTCATCCTGATAAATTACGTTGCCGGCCTTGCGATCCACCGCTTCGACGGGCGCAGCAAAGGCGCACAGAAACTTGCGCTCGTGGTGGGTGTGGCTGCCAACCTCGGTGTTCTCGCCTACTTCAAATATGCGGGCTTCGTCGTCGCACAACTCGCGTTTCTGCCGTCCTGGGTGCCGAAGGCCGATCCGGCAGCGTTCCAGATCATTCTGCCGATCGGCATCTCGTTCTACATTTTCCAGGCGATGTCGTACCTGATCGACGTCTACCGGCACGACGCACGGTATCAGCCGAACCTCGCCAACTTCGCGCTGTACGTCGTCATGTTTCCGCAACTCATTGCGGGACCGATCGTGCGCTATCAACTCGTTGCCGAGCAGATCGACGAGCGCAAGCCGCTGCCCGGCGTCGCGATGTTCGCCGACGGCGTCACGCGATTTGCCATCGGCTTCGCCAAGAAGGTGATCGTCGCCGACACGATGGCCGTCGTCGTCGATGCCGTCTATGCCGCGCCGCCCTCTGAGCTCAGTGCGCCGGTCGCCTGGCTCGGCTTGCTCGCCTACACGTTCCAGATCTACTTCGATTTTTCTGGCTACTCCGACATGGCGATCGGCCTTGGTCTGATGTTCGGATTGAAGTTTCCCGAGAACTTCAACCGGCCTTATGCGTCCGTCTCGATCACCGACTTCTGGCGCCGCTGGCACATGACGCTGTCGAGCTGGTTCCGCGATTATCTCTACATTCCGCTCGGCGGCTCGCGCGGATCAGCGGTGCGCACCTACGTCAATTTGATCATCGTCTTCATGGCGACGGGCATCTGGCACGGCGCCAACTGGACCTTCATCGTCTGGGGCGCCTACCACGGCGCGTGGCTGATCGTCGAGCGCGTGCTGGGCGTCAAGCTGGTCGAGGATGGACGCAGCCACGCCGTACGCCGTCTGCTCACGTTCTTCATCGTCGTGCTGGGTTGGAACCTTTTCCGGGCGCCGTCGCTGGAGCATGCCGGCCAGATGTACTACGCGCTGTTCGCCGGCGGCTTCGGACCTGCGCCTGCGGCCGTGGCCGACGTGCTGACCAACTATTTCTATTTCATGTTCATGCTCGCAGCGGGGCTCATCGCGGCCAGCCAGTTCGTATCGCTCCGTGCCATTCTTATGGAGCCGAGCAGACTTGGCGATTGGGCGCGCGTCGGGCTCGTCGCGGGCGCGTTCCCCTATGCGGTGATGATGGTCGCCAGCGGCACCTTCTCGGCGTTCATCTACTATCAGTTCTGAGAGGCGCGGCGCTGCGCCTCGTCGCGGCACTGCCCCAGCGCTACGCTTCGGCGACGCGGTCGAGGACGTCGCCGATCGTGCCGTCGCCGATGAGATAGCCGCGAATGCCAGCGGCCTCGGCGGCGGCGATGTCGAGGCCCTTGTCGCCGATCATGAACGAGCGCGACATGTCGAGCGCGAGATCGCGCGCCGCTTTCAACAACATGCCGGGCGCGGGCTTGCGGTCCTCATGCGCGCGCGCATAGTGCGGCACGGTGCCATCGGGATGGTAGGGGCAATAGTAGAACGCGTCGATCCACGCGCCGCTGCCGCGACGGAGGAGATCGGCGTTGATGTGCCGGTGCAGCCGCTCGACCGCGTCCTCGCCATAGTAGCCGCGCGCGACACCGGCCTGATTGGTGACGACAACAATTCTGTATCCGGCGGCGCGGGCCCGCGCGATGCCATCGACCGCGCCCGGCATCCACGAGAAATCCTCGATGCGATGCAGGTATCCGGTATCCGGGTTCAGCACGCCGTCGCGGTCGAGGAATAGCGCCGGCTTCGAAAGGGCGCGCGGCAACTCTGTTTGTGCGGCGGCGTAAGTCTCCGGCAGGCCGATGTCGACGAAGTAGCCGGAAAGCTCGATGGCCCGCAGCTTGTGCTCGGCTGCGAGCGCGGGATAGATCTGGCGCTCGATCGAATAGGGTAAGGTCTCGATGCGCTGTACGACATCGCGGTGGAGCACGGTGATGCCGGCGTTGACGAGGCCGCGGCCTGCGGCCGACTTTTCCTCGAACGCGCTGACGTGTTCGCCATCCAGGGTAACGCGCCCGTAGCGGCCCGAGTCGGGAACGTCGCGTACCGTCAGCAGCGCTTCTTCCTCAGCAAGAGTCTGCGCGGCTGCGAGCACGCGCGACAGATCGCAATCGAAGAAGGAGTCGCCGTTGACGAGCAGGAATTGCTCGTCGAGCTGACGTTCGTGAAGCTTGATGGCGCCGGCGGTTCCGGCGGGTTCGCCTTCCGCGAACGCGCGCACACGCACCGGCTTGCCGTAGGGATCGCGCCAGGTGTTGCAGGTGACGAATGCGTCGAAGGAACTGGCGAGGTAGCCGGTCGACAGGATGATGTCGTCGATGCCGTGACGGGCCAGCCAATCGATCAAATAGGCGATGAACGGGCGGCCCGCGACGGCGAGCAGCGGCTTGGGTGTCGACTTCGTCAACTCGCCGAGGCGCGTACCGAAGCCGCCGGCCAGCACCAGCGCTTGGCGGATGGGCGTGTGGTCCCTTTCTGATGCCATGACGCCGCTCAAGTCGCGCTCGACGGCTTGAAGTCAGGGAACAGCACCTCCTCCATCAACCCGCAGAGCAGATGGTAGGTGGCGAGGTGCCCTTCCTGAATGCGCGGCGTCTCGTTCGACGGCACGCACAGGCATTCGTCGCAGAGGGCTTTCATCTTGCCGCCCTTGGCGCCGGTCATGCCGACGACCATGATCCCCTTGCCCTTGGCGGCCTCGATACCGGCGAGAATGTTCGGCGAGTTGCCGGAAGTCGAGATGGCGACGAAGATGTCGCCGGCGCGGCCGATCGCCTCGATCTGGCGCGAGAAGACCTTGTCGTAGCCGTAATCGTTGCCGATAGCTGTGATGATGGAAGTGTCCACGGTCAAAGCCAAAGCGGGCAAGCCGGGGCGGTTGAACTTGAAGCGGCTGACCAGTTCGCCGGAGATGTGCTGACTGTCGGCGGCGCTGCCTCCGTTCCCCGCAAACAGCAGCGTGTTGCCGCGTCGCATGCAATCGACGAATGCCATCCCAACGCGGCCGATGGTCTGGCGATACGCCGTGTCGGCATGCAGCGCTCTTATCGTCGCCAGCGACGCATCCAGCTCGCGCGCCACGATCTCGTCGACCGGAGGGCTCACGATACGCGCCATGCCTTCGCTCCATGTTCGGTGAAGACGCTGTTGAACACCCGCCCGTCGAGCTGCATCAGCTTGTTGAGAATTGCCGGCTTGCGCTCCGGTGGGGTTGCGATCATCAGGAAGCCGCCGCCGCCGGCGCCCGAGACTTTGCCACCATACGCGCCTTCCGAAAGCGCCAGCTCCATCACTTCGTCGATGGCGGTGCTCGAAATCTGATGCGCCGTCTCGCGCTTCGAGGCCCAGCCGCTGCGGAGCTGGCCGCCGAAGCGTGCGAAATCGGCGAGGAGCAGCGCTTCCTTCATATGCCGCGCCTGCTCCTTCAACTGGTGCATGGCGTCGATGGAACGGCCGCTGCCGGAGGTGACGTTCTTCACCTGCTCTTCGATGATGGCCGCGGAGGACCGCGAACGTCCGGTGAAGTAGAGGATCAGCGAGGCTTCCAGTTCCGAGATGGTGCCGGAGCGCAGCCTGAGCGGGTTGATGATGACGCGGTCGCCGCCGTAGAACTCCATCAGGTTGAAGCCGCCGAACGTCGCTGCATATTGGTCCTGCTTGCCGCCTGCGAGCTTCAGGTCGACACGCTCGATCTCGAACGCGAGGTGCGCAATCTCGTATTCTCCAAGCGGTACGCGCTGGAGTTCGGCGAGCGCCGTTACGACGGCGACGACGAGCGTCGACGACGAGCCGAGGCCCGAGCCCGGCGGCACGTCGGCATAGGTCGTCAGCGTGACGCCGAAGGGCACGCCGCCGCAGTAGTCGCGCACGATGCGATTGTAGGTCTGGCAGATGAGGCCGAGCGCGTGATCGGTCGGCACGCTGGTGGAGGCGTCGGCCTCGTAGTGCGCGCCCATGTCGAGCGCGTCGATGACGACGCGGCCGTCGGTGCGCGACTCGGCAGAACAGTGCGCGTAGAGCGAGATGGTGGCGTTGAGCACCATGCCGCCGTACTGATCGGAATAGGGCGCCACGTCCGTGCCGCCGCCGGCGAGCCCCAGCCGCAGCGGCGCTCGCGCACGAACCTTGATCGTCTTTTCGCTCATGGCAGCCATCCGCGTTTGTTCGTCTTTCGCGTTTGCCGTCTGCGTCACGGTTGTGTGGTCGAGCAGGGTTCGGCGTCCGCTCGTTCCCGTGAGAGCGTCAGATTTCGCTGTCGTTGGTGAACGGCGGGCGCTCGGCATTGGCGCTGCGCAGTGTTTTCTGGTCGTCGCGATACTGGTTGAGATGCAAGCGGAACTCGGGCGACGGCTGGCGGGCCTTGCGGATGCGCGCCTTTGCCGCGATCTCTTCTTTCGAGCGCTTGCGGATGATGACCTCGATGCCACTCTCGCCAACCGGCGTCAGCGTCTGGTCGAAGCGCGGAAGATCATAGCGGTAGGTTTCGTCGAGCAGTTCGACCTTCTCGACCGCGGCTTCGGGGCCGAGCTTCAGCAGCATGTCGAGCATGTTGATCGAGCGGTCCGACCACGATGCGGCCTTGGCCATCGTGAACGTGTTCTTGTGGTCGCGATTGAAGGTCGAGGGGAAAACGCCCTGCTCGTAGAGGTCCTCCTCGGGCAACGCGAAGATCACATAGCCATCGGGCTTGGTTATGCGCAGCCAGTTGTTCAGAGCTTCCAGCGGGTCGTGCATGTGTTCGAGACAGTGGCTCGAAAAGACGAAATCGTAGGTTTCGTCCGCGACCCCCTTCATGAACTGTGCGTCGCCATCCTCGAGGTCCCACGTCTTGACGCTCTCGATGAGCGGGAAGAACTCCGTGTAGAGGATCAGCGGATCGGGCTTACCGCCGATATCGACACCCTTGCCGCGCAGGTACTTGCGTACAAAACGCGAGTCCGCCAGCCGGCGTGCGATCGACTTGCTGCATTCCTTCATGTGGATCTTCCTGAGGTTCAAGCCGACTGAAAAATCCGCAGATCGCGACTCTGGCAATGGTCCGCTGGGCCACCGGCGGCACGCTCGTCATGATCGGACGGCGTCGAGGAGGATCGACGCATCGGAAGCGATCCAGCACGGCGATGGCGCGTGTTCCCTCAACAACTCGGGTCCGCTTAGCAGAGGCGCGGTGGGAGAACAAGCCAACGGCGTCCGCTTGCTGCCTTTTCCGGTGGACGTTGCAGTTTTCCAATTATAATGCCGCGAATTTGGGCGCAATGGTGGGTCGCGCCCTGGCGCCCCGTTGTTCTCGGCGTTACGCCTGCGGAATGCCCGCGGCGGATCAACTGGCCGATGTCGCTAGTCCGTAAGGTGAAACATATGGCGCACAACCCCATCGACCGCACGGCCAAGCTCAAGGCGGCCGTGCGCGAGATCGACAGACGCTATCTCGGCGGCGTGGCAACGAAAGTGCGCCGACGTCTCAATGCCGGCGCCGCGTCTGCCGGCGCAACGGCCGCGACCACCGCCGCGAGCCTGGCCGCGCCGCGCGAACTGACGCGGGCCGATCTCACCCCGTTCCTGGAATCGCCGACGCGACTGCGCGGGCGTGACGTGAGAGCCGGATACCAGCGCGGCTGGGGGTTGGAGTTCGGTGGCCTGCGCGATCTCGTGGCACGCGATCCCCTCTATCGCCACGCCTTCGAGTTCGCCAATGGCTACTCGGTGGTCTCCGAGCCGAACCGCATGAACCTCTACCTTCTGCTCAAATTCTTTCTCGCCGATCTTGCGCACGGCCACATCCTCGAGTTCGGGTCGTACCGCGGCGGCAACGCCATGTTCCTCGCCGAGGTTTCGAAATCGCTCGGGCTCGGCTCCAAGGTTTATGCGCTCGACACGTTCGCCGGCATGCCGGCGGTCGATCTGGAGCGCGACGCGCACCGGCCGGGTGATTTCTCCGATTCAGGCTTCGACCGCCTGCAGGCGTTGATCGAAAAGCGCGGCCTTGCCGATCATCTCGAATTGGTGCGCGGCACGTTCGACGCGACGGTGCCTGCACTGTTACAGCGGATCGGCTCCGTGCGCCTCGCCTACATCGATTGCGACATTTATTCGGGCGTCCTCTACAGCTACGACGTGACCAAGCCGTACATGGTCGATGGCGGATACTGGGTGTTCGACGATGCGCTCTACTCGAGCTGCATCGGCGCCATGGAGGCGGTGGAAGAAGTCGTCATACAACGCGACGGCCGCTTCGCCGAGCAGGCGTGGCCGCATCTCGTCTATCGCAATCTCGATCCGAAGGTCTGAGCGCTCAGCTCTGCGGCACGAGTGCCGCGATGGCTTCCGCGACGCCCGTTCGCCACTCCGGCTGGCGAACGCCGAACGTGCGTTCCAGCTTGCCGCAGTCGAGCCGCGAATTGGCCGGGCGCCGCGCTGGCGTCGGGTACTCCGCTGTCGTGATGGCATTGACCTTGGCGACCGGCCCGCCGCGCTTCGCCGACTGCGCGAACACCTCCCGCGCCAGATCGCACCACGTCGTCTCGCCCGCGCCCGCCGCGTGATAGACGCCCCAGCGCCCGTCCGCTGCGGTGGCGTCACCAACTTGGCGCGCGATGTCGACAATAGCCTGCGCGAGGTGCGGCGCGTAGGTTGGATTGCCCTGCTGATCGGCGACGACGCCGAGTTCGGGCCGGGTCGCGGCAAGGCGCAGCATCGTCTTGACGAAGTTCTGGCCGTAGGGGCTGTAAACCCACGCCGTGCGCAGGATCACATGGCGCGGGCACATGGCGGCGACCGCCTGCTCGCCGGCAAGTTTCGTCGCGCCGTAGACGCCGAGCGGGCGCACGGCGTCGCTTTCGACATAAGGCGCGGCTTTCGAGCCGTCGTAGACGTAATCGGTCGAGATGTGGATCACGGGCACGTCGGCTGCGTTGCAAGCCGCAGCCAGTGAACCGGCACCTGCCGCGTTGACCGCGTGGGCTTGCGCCGGCTCGCTTTCGGCCTTGTCGACGGCGGTGTAAGCGGCGGCATTGACGACAACATGCGGCGCAGTTTCGGCAATCGCGCGACGGATCGTTTCCGCATCCGCAAGATCGAGCGCCGGGCGGCCGATAGCGACAATCTCGAGCCCGCCAGAGGATGCGGCGGCAAGAGCACGTGCCACCTGTCCCTCGCGACCGACGACCAGGACCTTCACGCTTTTGCTCCTGCCTTGGCTGCCGGCCCGTCGAGCAGACCGAGCCGCTCGCCCTTGTATCCAGCGCGCAGCGGTCGCCACCAGTCGG
>JBKBNR010000023.1:0-415 GCA_046295315.1 Hyphomicrobiaceae bacterium | reverse complement strand
ACCAGCGCACGGTCTTTTCTATGCCGCTCGCGAAATCTTCGCGCGCCCGCCAGCCGAGTTCGGTCTCGAGCTTGGTCGCGTCGATGGCATAGCGATGATCGTGCCCGGGCCGGTCGGTCACATAAGTGATGAGGCGGTCGTGCGGCGCGCCTTCCGCGTGCATCTCGTCCATCAGCGCGCAGATGCGCTTGACGACGGCGAGGTTGGTCTGCTCGTTGCGTCCGCCGACGTTGTAGGTTTCGCCGAGCCGTCCGCGCGTCAGGATGGTGTGCAGCGCGCGCGCGTGATCCTCGACGTAGAGCCAGTCACGGATATTGCTGCCGTTGCCATAAACGGGCAGCTTTTCGCCGTGCAAGGCGTTGAGGATCATCAACGGAATGAGCTTCTCGGGAAATTGGTACGGCCCGTAGTTGTT
>JBKBNR010000022.1:0-15172 GCA_046295315.1 Hyphomicrobiaceae bacterium | reverse complement strand
CGTCACCTACGACGGCAAGAACGGCCACCCCTACACGTCGATCGGCCGCTACCTGATCGATAACGGTCTGGTGCCGGCCGACCGCATGTCGCTGGCGGCGTTGAAATCGTGGCTGCGCAAAAACCCGGCGCGCATGCGCGAGGTGCTGTGGCAGAACAGGTCGTATGTTTTCTTTCGCGCGATCGAAGGTGAAGAGGCCGAGGGGCCGCTCGGTGTGCTGTCGATCCCGCTGACCACCGGCCGCAGCCTCGCGGTCGACACCGCATTTCACGCCATCGGCACGCCGGTCTACGTCTCGTCGCCAGCACTCAAGCACGTCACCAGGGACGACGCGGGCTTCCATCGGCTGATGATCGCGCAGGATGTGGGATCGGCCATCAAGGGCCCGGAGCGCGGCGACATTTATGTCGGTTCGGGTGCCAAGGCAGGGGCGCTGGCCGGCATCACCAAGCACCAAGGTAATTTCTTCGTGCTGCTGCCGCGCCCGATGACTGCCGGGCTTCGCGGCACCTTGGTCGAGGCGGCCGCGCCTGCCGAGGCGCCGGCCAAGACGAAGCCCCGACAGGCCAGCCAATGAGCGACGACGGCGACGATGTGCCTGCCGCGGGATCGCGTCGCGGCCGCCGGCGGCTGTTGAGCGAGGAGGATCGCCGGCTGTGGGACCATGTCGCCCGATCGGTGACGCCGGTGCGCCGGACCGCGCGAGCCCTCGATGTCCCGACGCCCGGAGTGGGCCGCAATTCCACACCCAACAATGTCGAGACGAAGCTGGACCCGCGCGCTGAAACTCGCGCCGAGTTTCAGCGGCGGCTCGAACAAGGAATCGTATTCGTCGGATCGGACGCTGCCGGCGAGCCGAAGATCCGCATCACGCACGCGCCGCACCGGCCGCCGCCCGTAGCCGAGTTCGATCGCAAGGCGGTCAGGCGACTACGCTCCGGACGCACAGAAATCGAGGCGCGAATCGATCTTCACGGAATGCGACAGGACGAGGCCTACCGCACGCTGCGGCGCTTTCTTTTCGGCTGCCACGATCGGGGGGTGCGCTGGGTGCTGGTCATAACGGGCAAGGGCCGGCCGGGGTCGGCATATGGCGACGGAGGGCAACGCGGGGAACCGGTGCCGACGTGGCGGGACGACGAGCGGGGCGTGCTGAAGCGCAACGTGCCGCGATGGCTGGCGGAACCGGAACTACGCGGCATCGTCATCAGCTACACGACGGCAAGCCCGTCGCATGGCGGCGAGGGCGCGCTCTACATCCAATTGCGCGCACGACGGTGATTTGCGCCGGTCTCTCGGGCCGAGTGACGTGCGCAAACGCTCACTGACACTTCGTATCCAGGTTCTTCAGCGCGTTGGTAATCCCTGACAGCGAGAAGCGATCCTCGGTGGCAAGTCCGGCTTCTGATGTTGCCGCGACCTGCATGGCGCTGCCGCGCTTCATGGCGTCGATCAGCTTGAGTTCCTGTGTCGGATCGGCGACGAACGCCTTGTCGTCCTGCGGGAACAGCTTGAAGATGGTGCCGCCGATGTTCACCGACACGTCGGTGCCCTTCTTGATCTTGTAACCGAGCAGTACCGACACTTCCGACTTCACGCCGTCCTTCGGCCACGCCGAGACATAGAAGAAGACAGGATCGCGCTTTTCGACTTTCGGCGCCGTCGCGGCGGGCTGCGTTGCGGCAAAGCAGATCTTCTTCTGCGCGGCATCGTGGACGAACAAAGACCAGTCGCCGTATTTCTCTATGAGTTGCGCCGCATTCGCAGAGCAGGCGAAAGCAAAACATGAAGCCGCGGCAAGCCAAACGGAGCGCGTATGCACGCAGCGCGAAGCGTTCATCTTCATGATTTCCAGTGCTCCAACGTCGGTGAAACCCTTGCGCCCCGTTTCTATACGATGTCGGCAGAGGCCGTAAACCCGTCGGCACGCCGAAAGCCCGGCACGCGGCAACACGGTCGTGGCAGCGGCAACTTCACCGCTCGTGCGCAGGCCCCATCTTCAGCGGACCGCCGGCGCGTATTGGCCGGTCGGCAAACGACGCCAGGCTCTTGACCCGGTCGTACATCACGATGGCGCCGGCCATGGCGACGTTGATGCAGAACCGCGTCGGAATACGCACCACATGCGTGCATCGTCCGAGCAGCGGCGGCGACAGTGATCCCATCTCGGGCCCGAGCACATAGGCGGCGCGCGCCGGGTGCTTGAAGCTCGGCAGATCGATGGCGTCTTCGGTCAACTCGATGCCGATCAGGACGCAGCCCTGCGGCAAGGCCATCTCGTCGAGCGTCGGCCAATTGTAGTGCGGCAGGTGCCATTGACCTTTCGACGTATCGGCACGCGCCTCCAGCGCATGGTAGGTGGCACCGACCGTGAACGTGAAGCTGGCGCCGAAGGCATGCGCCGATCGCATCAGATTGCCGAGGTTGATGGCTTTCGACATGCGTTCCGCGCCGATGGCGAAATATCCGCGCGGTGTGGGCGGCCAGTTGGTAGCGGGGGTGTAGCCGGTCTTCATCGCGCACATGGCATGTTCCGTCGATCGGAGAAATCGGTTGGCGGCGAGCTGAGCCGAACCTATGACAACGGCTTGATGGCTTAGCCGGTGGCGGGCGATCAAGCGGAAACCGTCGACGGCTGCAGTTGAGGGGAAGGCAAGGATGAAAGCCGCGCTGTGCAAGACGCTGGATGGGCCGTCGGCGCTCGTCATCGAGGACATTGCGGAGCCGGTCGCGGGACCAGGCGAGGCTGTGGTGCGCGTCGGGGCAGCGGCCTTGAACTTCTTCGATACGCTCATCACGCGCGGCAAATACCAGTCGAAACCGGCATTGCCGTTCTCTCCGTCCGGCGAAATCGCCGGCGTGGTGGAGGCGGTCGGCGATGGCGTTACGGGGCTGCCGGTCGGCACCCGCGTCGCGGCGTATACGGGCTGGGGTGGTGCGCGCGAAAAGGTTGCAGTGGCGGCCACACAGTGCGTGCCGATACCCGATGGCGTCAGCGACGAGGTGGCGTCGGGCGTCGCCATCACCTACGGCACCGCGATCCACGGTCTGCGCGATCGGGCGCACTTGCAGCCCGGCGAGACCGTTGCGGTTCTCGGCGCGTCGGGCGGCGCCGGGCTGGCGGCGGTCGAGATCGCCCATCTGATGGGTGCCAAGGTCGTTGCCGCGGCCTCATCCGCCGACAAGGTCGCCGTGACGCGCCGGCACGGCGCCGACATCGGCATCGACTATTCGACGGGTGATCTCAAAACGGCGTTGCGCGAAGCAACCGGCGGCCGCGGCGTCGATGTGGTCTACGATTGCGTCGGCGGCAATTTCACCGAACCTGCGGTGCGGGCGCTGGACTGGCAGGGCCGGTTGCTGGTCGTCGGGTTCGCGGCTGGTGAGATCCCGAAACTGCCGCTCAATCTGCTGTTGTTGAAGGGCGCGGCGGCCATCGGCGTGTTCTGGGGTGACAGCGTGCGGCGCGACCCGGCGGGTCATGCCGGGAACATGCGACAGGTGTTCGATTGGATCGCGTCCGGGCGGCTGTCGCCGCGGATCCACGAGGTCTATCCGCTGGAAGCGATCCGCGAGGCAATCGGCGTCCTCGACCGGCGCGAGGCCGCGGGCAAGGTCGTCATTCGAATGTAATCGGGCCGGTGACTGCAGCCGGAACAAGTTTCGACTCTTTGCGTTAATCGACACCGAGACGATTTCTTTACGCCGTGACGGCTTCGTGAGTAGAAACACGCGCCGCGCCGCGCCGCGCCGACGGCAAGGCCGCCCCGGTAGAAGGGCGCGCGCCGTGTGCGCGGCGCATGCGTTGGACGTTGGTGAACCTGGTGGATTTCAACTACAACGCAAGGGATAAGCTCATGTTCGCAATGAGCACTAACTCGGCGCGCTAATTGATTGGCGCGCGGAGTATTCTGGCAGTATGTAATTCCCGTCCCGAACCGTCGTAACCGAGCAGCGGCCGAGTTCTTGTCGTGTTGAATTGGCGTTCCGATACGGCTGGTGAGCGTGCATCGCGGATGCGGGATGCCGCGCGCTATGTGGCGCTGTTGGCGGCGCTCTGGATGGCCGTCTCTCACGGCGGCGATTGGTTGATGCAAACGACAGTCCGGTCGTTCGATCCCGTCGTCTTGACCCTGCCCTTCGATAGCGCTTCGGTGGATACGCGCCACGCGGCGGGCCGACCGGCGTCGGAAGCCGCGTCGGGCGATGCCGGCGAGGCAGATGTCGACTTCGACCACGCGCGTCCGGCTCCCAAGTTGTTCGAGCGTATCAGCGCCCGCGAGGCCGATCGTCTCAAGGCCTCCGTGCACGAGTCGATCGTCGCGGAGGGTTCCGAGGGCTGGTACCATGGCCATGGCGGGACCTACCGCACTCTCTGTGTGCGCCTGTGCGATGGCGCCTACTTCCCCGTCAGCTTTTCGACGACGCGCAACTGGTTCGCTCGCGACGAGGCGGTCTGCAAATCGAAATGTGGCGCGCCCGCCCGCTTGTTCGTGGCGCCGAACCCCGGCGGTTCGCCCGAGAGCATGCGCGATCGCAACGGCGCCTCGTACGTCGCGCTGCCGACAGCATTCCAGTTTCGCAAAGGCAAGGTCGCTGGCTGTTCTTGCCGGCCTGAAGCGTGGGAAAGCGCGTCCATGGAGCGGCACCGCGGCTACGAGGCAGCGGCCGCCAACGTCGCCGTCGCGACGTCGTCGCCGGCCGGGCAGAGCGCGGCCAACCTGCAGCGCGTCGCCGGCTGGAATTCCGCAGATGCGCTCTCGGCGTCTCGGCTCGTCGATCCGGGCTCGACGGCGGGCTCCCAGGTCTCGGTGGTGGACGTCTTACACGGTTATGCGACGGATGACATGCCGGCGCCGTCGGTTGCCTTCGCCGAGCCGGTCATCCAGAAATCCACGATCGACGAGGTCATGCCGCGGCGGTCGCAGGAGATTGTCACGGCCGCGCTTTCCACCGTACCGGCCTTGCCGGCCGCGGCCACGCATCGCGCGGCTTCAGCCGAAGCTGCATTGAAACCGGTGCCACCTCAGGTCGCCGTCAAGGCTCGCACGGTCAAGTCGAGCAGCAAACGGTCGGGCGGTGCCAAGCGGCGACCAGTGCCGCACGAAGACCTCGCAATCGGGACCCCGGCGGTCGTTGCGCCGGTCGGGCTGGCAGTTCAACCGTCGGCCCAAGTGCCGGCCCAAGCCCCCAAGGCTGCATTGACGTGGGGCGTCGGCCCGAATTCGCGGTCGGCTCCGCGCGGGCACACCGCCCATGAGGTCTTCGCGCGCAACTTCTACTGATCTGCCGAGCTGAACTGCGGCCCGCGACCGTTAAGCCGGTGCGCTCAATCCAGAGATGCGACGATGGCGCGGCCGAGCGCCGAACCGCTTTCGAAGGCATGTTCGGCCAGACGGCCCAGGCACCAGTCACCCGCGACACCGACGTTGTGCTGGCTCGAATAAAGATAGCTTTCGCCCAGCGAGTGATCGACGAGACCGTGACGCCAGAGGTGGGCCGTCATCTGCACGGGGCGGACCGGTGGCAGCGCCAGAACATGGCTGACCTCGGACCACATTTCCTCGGCAACGGCTTCGGGCTCGAGATCCTCGGTCTGGCGCGTCCAGGCCGGTGAGGCGTGGACCACGATGGTCTCGCCCTTCACCGCGCGGCCGGGCTTCGTGTTGTCGCGCGCGATCCAACGGATCACGTCGGACATGTCCGAATACACGTCCTGACTGGGCAGCGTGCGGTTCTCGAGGCGCACCATAAGCGCCCAGCACGGTTGCATGCGGACGCGGCGCAGCGGGTCGGCGAGGTCGTCAAGACGGCCGAGCAGCAATTGCGCTTGCGGGGCCGGCACGCAGACCGCGACCGCCGCGAACGGGCCGACACTGGTTTCATCGTCGAACCAGATGTGCCAGGCCCTCTCGTGGCGGTCGATGGTGTGGGCGCGGCGGTTGGTGTGAATGCGCACACTTTCTGCGAGCGGGCGGACGATCGACGACATGCCGGGCGTACCGACATACCACGGCATCATCTGCCCTTCGCCATGCTCGCCGGCCGCCGAATGCGGTTTCCAACGGGCGGCATATCCGGAGGCCGCCATTTCTTCGATGTAGGTACGGAAGGCACCGGAGCGGGCGGTGATGTACTGGGCGCCGTGGTCGAACGGCACGGTGCCGATGCGGGTCGTCGCCATGCGGCCGCCGATGATGCGGTCCTGCTCGAAAATTTCGACATAGGCACCCGAGCGCCGGAGCACGCGCGCGCACGCCAAGCCCGACAACCCCGCTCCGACGACAGCAATTCTTTTTGTCACATCACGTTACCGGGTACGGATCGCGTAGCCCTGCACCCCTGCGCCGTCAGCAGTTCCATCCGGATCGACGGATCGTGATCCGGAGTCGTACTTTCCACGACGAGCCCCCTCGCCCGCCGATCCCTACACGATAAACAGTACAGAGACGATCAGTCCCAACTCTCGATTAACACTATTGCCGATCGAGGTTATCGAACCGTTAATCCCGAATAAAACAGATATTTTTCAAGTGCATCAAATGAAAAAATCGGACGTCTGGAATAACATCTTGAGTTCGCGATAATCAGATGGATAACCGAAGTGCAAAGATCATCCCCATACAGATCATGATCGGGGACGCCGGTCGGCACCGCGATAACGCGTTGATATCGCCGGTCGGTTTCAACCGCACCGGCGCCCGAGGCGATCTCGATTCGTGACGTGCCGGCTGGCGACGGCACGCCGAGGTGCGGTGGTACACGGTGACGCGGTGTCGCCAGACCAGCCGCCAGGACGCGCCGCGCCCGCTCAACGTGGCAACAGCAGCCATAGGTCGAGGTCGAGGATGACGCCGTCCTCATATGCGCCTTCAGCGGTTTTCAGCGGCAGGTCGGCGCAGTTGCGGTTCTTCACCGCAACGAGCCGCGTGCGCAGCGCGCCGACATCGCTGCGTCCCGGCAGTTCCGCCTTCTCCAGCACCTCCGACCAGGCATAGACGGTATCGCCGGCGAAGCACGGCGCGACGTGGCGTCCGCCATTGATGGCCGCGATGTGAAAGGCGTTGCCGAGGCCGTTGAATGATAGCGCGCGGGCAAGAGAGATGACCACGCCGCCATAGACGATGCGCTTGCCGAAGCGACCTTTGGCTTCGGTGTGCTGGTTGAAGTGCACCTTCGCCGTGTTCTGATACAGCCGCGTTGCGATGGCATGCTCGGCCTCGTCCAGCGTCATGCCGTCGACGTGGTCGATCTTTTCGCCGACGCTGTAATCACCCCAGCGGTCGGGTGAGCCGGCAAGGTCGAAATCATACTTCGAGATGTCGAGGTGCGGCACCGCGGCGCCGAGATCCTGCGGGGCGACGCGGTCGGGCAGCTTCGGCAGAACCGCTTCCGGTGCCTTGCTGGCCTTGTCGCGCTTCCTCACCATGACCCAGCGGATGTACTCGATGACCGTCTCGCCGTTCTGGTTGCGGCCCGTCGAGCGCACGAACACGTTGCCGGTGTCGCCGGCCGAATTTTCCTTCAAGCCGATCACTTCGGAAACGGTCGAGATGGTGTCGCCCGGAAACACGGGCCTCAAGAGGCGGCCGTCGGCGTAGCCGAGGTTGGCGATGGCATTCAGCGAGATGTCGGGCACCGTCTTTCCGAACACGACGTGGAACGCCAGCAGGTCGTCGACCGGCGATTGCGGATAGCCGATCGCACGGGCGAAGGCGTCGGACGACTGCACGGCGAAGCGCGGCCCGTAGAGTCCGGTGTAGAGCGCCACGTCGCCGACGGTGATCGTGCGCGGGGTCGCGTGCCGCATGATCTGGCCGAACTTGAAATCCTCGAAGAAGTTGCCGGGGTTCGTCTTGGTGGCGGTCATGTCGCTCTCGTTTGCTTGGCGCGGGTCGTGCCGCGAAAAGGGCAATGGTGCCGTGAAAAGGGAAGGTGTCGTTCGCGGGCGTTGCCTCACCCGGCGCTCATCGCGGCGATGGCATCGGAAATCGCGACGGTGCGCTGGGCCATCACGAGGTGCAGGCGCTCGACCATCTTCCCCTCGACGGTGATGACGCCCTGCTTGACGTTCTCCGGCTTGTCGAACTCAGCGATGATCTTGCGCGACCAGGCAACCTCCTTTTCAGAAGGCGAAAAGGTTTCGTTGGCAATGGCCACCTGACCGGGATGGATCAGCGTCTTGCCGTCCATGCCCAGCGTGCGGCCGTGCTCGGCCTCGGCGCGAAATCCTTCCTCGTCGCGGAAGTCGTTGTAGACGCCGTCGAGCACGTCGAGGCCATAGGCGCGCGCCGCCACGATCGACATCGACAGCCAAGGTACGACGGCGAAGCGGTCCTTGTAGGCGCGGGCGTGGCTCTCCTTCAGCAAATCGTTGGTGCCCATGACTAGACACGTCAGCCGATGCTCGCGCTCGATGCCGGCCATCGCGATCTCGCGCACGTTGAGAATCGACATCGGCGTTTCAATCATCGCCCACAGCATCGTCTTTTCAGGCGCGTTGGCGCCGGTCAGCACCTTGGCGGCCGAGATGATGTCGCCGGGGCGCCCGACCTTCGGCACAAGAACGGCGTCGGGCCCGACCGTCGCTGCCGCGAACATGTCGTCGGCACCCCAAGGCGTATCGAGACCATTGACGCGAATGATGAGTTCGCGCTTGCCGTAACCGCCGCTTTTCACCGCCGCGCACACCTTGTTGCGGGCATCCACTTTGGCGTCGGGCGCCACGGCGTCCTCGAGGTCGAGGATCAGCGCGTCCGCCGCGATCGTCTTGGCTTTCTCGAGCGCGCGTTCGTTGGAGCCGGGCATATAGAGCACGCTGCGGCGCGGGCGGATGGTCATGGTCGGCACCTTTCGTCGGGTCGGAAGCATCGTGTTGAACGTCTTTTTTGCGCTGCAACACTATTCGGCGAAGCGGGAATTACAAGCCCACGAAGGTTGGTTATGCTCGCGGAGTTCATCCCGCACGATTCTCGGAGCCGTTTCCGGAATATGGCCCGCATCCTCGTCATCTCGTCCTACGTCGTGCAGGGCCACGTCGGTCTTGCGGCGATCGTGCCGACACTGCAGGCTATGGGCCACGATGTCCTGGCGGTGCCGAGCGTCGTGCTGTCGTCGCACAACGGCTACCCGCAGGTCGGTGGCATCTGGTTCGAAGCGGGGCAAATCCGCCGGGTGACCGATGGGCTGGCGGCCAACGGCTGGCTCAAATCGATCGACGCGATGATGACCGGGTATCTGCCTTCGGCGGCGCTCGTCGGGGATGTCGAAAAGATCGTACGCGAGGTGCGCAAGCAAAGCCCCGAACATCTCTATCATTGCGACCCGGTGATCGGCGACGATCCACGTGGGCTTTACGTCGCGGAGGAGGTTGCCGTGGCAGTGCGCGATCGTCTGCTGCCACTCGCCGATATCCTGACGCCCAACCGTTTCGAGCTCGAATGGCTGTCAGGGCAGTCGATCAGGTCGGCGTTGGACGCCGACCTCGCGGCGGCGGCGCTGGCTGCCGATCTGGTCGTCGCCACGTCGGTTCCTGCTGGTCGCAAGCGGATAGCGAACGTTTTCAGCGGCGAAGATTCCGCCGGCCAGACGATCATACCGCGCGAGGATTTCGCTCCTCACGGCACCGGTGATCTGTTCGCGGCGCTGCTGATCGGACACATGCTCGGCGACGTCGATCACGCCGAGGCGGTAGCGCGGGCGTCCGCCGGCGTGCGCCTCGTCATCGAGGCGAGCAAGGGGAGCCGCGAATTGCGATTGATCGACAATCTCGACGAGGCGGTGGCAGCGGATCGTGAGGACCTGCATCCGCTCGGCGGCGACAAACCGTGACGTTGGGCGGCGCTGCGGACCTTCGGTTGGTCGCTGGCGTCGACGGCGCTCGCGGCGGCTGGCTGGTGGCGCTGCGCGCCATCGACGATCCACGGCAGACGCGCGTGCTGCTGGTGCCGGCTTTTGCGGATGTACTGGCGCTCGACCCTGCGCCCGTGGCCATCGCCATCGACATACCTATCGGCCTGCCTGAGCGCGGCAGGGCGGGTGGTCGCGTGTGCGATGTTGCGGCGCGAACCCACCTCGGCGCGCGTCAGTCGTCGGTGTTCGCGGTGCCGTCGCGGGCGGCCGTGATGTGCGCCGACTATGGCTCGGCGTGCGCGGCGGCACTCGCCACGTCCGATCCACCGCGCAAGGTGTCGAAGCAGGCCTTCAACCTGTTTCCCAAGATCCGCGAAGTCGACAGGCTGATGACCCCGGCGCTGCAGCGGCGCGTGATGGAATGTCACCCGGAACTTGCGTTCGTGTTGCTCAATGGCGGACGAGCTCTCGAAGAGCCGAAGAAGGTCAAGTCGCAACCGTACGCTCCGGGCCTATCCCTGCGCCGCGATCTGCTGACGGCGGCGGGCTACGACATGTCGCAGATCGAGGCGGTGGCGTTCCGGAAGGCGGACGTCGGAGCCGACGATGTGATCGACGCCGTGGCACTGTCGTGGAGCGCGGCTCGTATCGTCCGCGGCGACGCCTTGTGCTGTCCGGCGGACCCGCCGCTCGACAGCCGCGGGCTGAGGATGGAAATTCGCGCGTAACGATACTCACGTCGCCGCAGCACGATTTTTGCGCTGCAGGATCCAGGGGGTTGGACTCCCGCGCCATCGCGGATACAAGCTCGCCGGGCCAATTCCAACGAGAAGGGACCGACGCATGACGATCTTCCCCGAGCATCTCACCGACCGATACCGCCGCTTCAAGATCCGCCACTTCGCGCCGAACTACGAGCAGTACGCCGAGCTTGCCGAGTTCGGCCAGACGCCGGACGTGATGGTGATTTCGTGCTGCGATAGCCGCGTCGATCCCGAGACGATTTTCTCAGCCAAGCCCGGCGAATTGTTCATCATGCGCAACGTGGCGAACCTGGTGCCGCCTTTCGAGACGGGCGGCAGGTTTCACGGCGTTTCGGCCGCACTCGAATTCGCGACGCTCAACCTGCGCGTCAAGCACATCGTGGTGATGGGTCACGCCGGGTGCGGCGGCGTGAAAGCGGCGCTGGAGCATTCGGCGGCCAAGCAGACCGAAGACCAGTTCATCACGAAATGGATGTCGATGCTGTCGGAAGCCCGGCTGAATGTGCTGGCGCGGCACCAAGGTGCGACTTCGAAAGAGCGTCAGCGCGCGCTGGAGTTGGAAGGTATCAAAACGTCGCTCGCCAACCTGCGCACGTTTCCCCACATCCAGACGCTGGAGGCCAATGGCCGGATCGCACTGCACGGTGTCTACTTCGACATCGGCAACGGCAGCCTGCAGGTCCTCAATCAGCAGACCGGCGAGTATTACGGACTGTAAGCGCCGACCACAGGTTCGCCGTATCGGCGGGCCAACTTGACCCTATCCTCGTCGACCCGGTTGAGCTTGCAGCCTCCGGCGCGTTGGCCACACCAGAAAGCGAACTCTTCCATTTTTGCGGCCGTACCGCGCCCCGCTGCCGCCGCCAGCCGACGTGGAGAATGTGCGTGGCAGCGGGTCGGGTCAGCTACAGACGTGGTCAAGGAAACGATCGAGAACAACACCCGCAGGTCCGCGACATGGTGAAGGACGCCGCTGATTCGTGCCCGCATCGCCGCCGATCGCGTCACCGGGCGGCAGCGTTGATGCGGCATCGAACGGTCGTCGAGGGAAGCTCGGCCGCCACCGTCAGCCGCCCGCCCCCTGGTCGCGCCGGCCGAAGATAGCGCTACCGACGCGAACGTCCGTCGCGCCGAATTCGATCGCTGTTTCGAAATCGTCGCTCATGCCCATCGACAAGCGCTGCAGACCGTTTTCGCGCGCCAGTTTGGCGAGAAACGCGAAATGGACGGCCGCTTCCTCGTCGACAGGGGGAATGCACATCAGGCCGGACACCGCGAGATCGATGTCCCGGCAGAGATCGAGAAAAGCCTTGACGTCGCGCGGCGCGATGCCGGCCTTTTGCGGCTCTTCGCCGGTATTGACCTGAACCAATGTGGCGATGCGCCTGCCCTGCCGGGTGATCTCGCCCTGTACGGCGCGGGCGATCTTCTCGCGGTCGATGGTGTGGATGCAGTCGAATATGGATACCGCCTGCGCCGCCTTGTTCGACTGCAGCGGGCCGATCAGGTGCAGGGTGATGCCCGGGGTTTCGGCCTGCAAGGTGGGCCACTTGCCGTGCGCTTCCTGCACGCGGTTCTCGCCGAAATGGCGCTGACCGGCGGCAATCACGGGCCGGATGGCGTCGGCGTCGAAAGTCTTCGATACCGCGATCAGTTCGACCGTCGCCGGATCGCGGCCGGCTTCGCGCGCCGCCTGTTCGATGCGCTGGCGGATTTCGGCCAGCCGTGCCGCGACATCGCTCGATGGGCCGTTGTCGGTTGCAATTGCCGTCATCGTTATGCCTCACCTCATGCCGCCGCGGCCCGCCCGCCTTGACCGGGCCGGCCATTCGCGCTCATTACGCCGGCTGAACCTCGTGTAGCGCACCTGACGTTTGGTCCCCGCCTGCGGCTTGCCTCGTCACCAAACGTCAGGTGTGAACGCTACACTGGAAACATCACCTTGCCAGAGTTCCTGGCAGTTCTGACATCTGCTCGCAACCCAGCCCCTCTGGGAAGCACATGTCAGAACTGGAACACTGGCGCAGCAAGCGGAAGCGGATCGCCGACCTATGGCCATCGAGAGATACAACGCTGAGACGCGCGAGAAGCATTGGCAGCAGGCTTGGGACGAGGCGCAGATTTTCCGCGCTGGCGGCGCGGGCAGCGGCCCGAAATGCTACGTGCTCGAGATGTTCCCGTATCCGTCCGGGCGTATCCACATGGGTCATGTGCGCAATTACACGATGGGCGACGTGTTCGCCCGCTACAAGCGCGCGCGCGGCTTCAACGTCCTCCATCCGATGGGCTGGGACGCGTTCGGCATGCCGGCCGAGAACGCGGCCATGGAGCGCAAGACGCATCCGGGAACGTGGACCTACGCCAACATCGAAGCCATGAAGGCTCAGCTGAAGTCCATGGGGCTTGCCATCGACTGGGAGCGCGAGATCGCGACCTGTTCGCCGGACTATTACAAACACCAGCAGAAGCTGTTTCTGGACCTCCTGGCGAAGGGTCTCGCCTACCGCAAGTCATCGAAGGTCAACTGGGACCCGGTCGATCATACTGTGCTCGCCAACGAGCAGGTGATCGACGGGCGCGGCTGGCGCTCCGGGGCGCTGGTCGAGCAGCGCGAGCTGACGCAGTGGTTCTTCAAGATCACCCACTATTCCGAGGAATTGCTGTCCGCGCTCGGCGGCCTCGACAAATGGCCCGAGAAGGTCCGCATCATGCAGGCCAACTGGATCGGCCGGTCCGAGGGTCTGCTGGTGCGCTGGGCGCTGGAGAAAAATCCGGCGGCGAAGGGCATCACCGAACTCGAGGTCTATACGACGCGGCCCGACACGCTTTTTGGTGCCTCTTTCCTCGCCGTCGCCGCCGATCATCCGCTGGCGAAGGCGGTGGCGGAGAAAAACCCCGACCTGGCGGCGTTCTGCGATGAGTGCCGGCGCATGGGCACGTCGGTCGCCGATCTCGAAGCCGCGGAGAAAAAGGGCTTCGACACCGGCATCCGCGCCATCCATCCGCTCGATCCCGATTGGTCGCTGCCCGTCTATGTGGCGAACTTCGTGCTCATGGACTACGGCACCGGCGCCATCTTCGCATGTCCCTCGGGCGATCAGCGCGACCTCGATTTTGCGCGCAAATACAACCTGCCAGTCGTGCCGGTGATTTTGCCGCCGGGCGAGGACGCCAAGACCTTCCAGATCGGCGCCAAGGCCTACGATGGCGACGGCACGATGATCAATTCGCGGTTCCTCAATGGCCTCGATACGAAGGCGGCGTTCGAGCGGGTGGCGGCAGAATTGGAAGCGGCGACGCTCGGCGGCAAGCCGGTCGGCGAGCGCAAGGTCAACTTCCGCTTGCGCGACTGGGGCATTTCGCGCCAGCGCTACTGGGGTTGCCCGATCCCGGTCGTCCATTGCCCGAGCTGCGGCGTGGTGCCCGTTCCCGCCGCCGATCTGCCGATCCGCCTGCCGGACGACGCCACCTTCGACAAGCCCGGCAATCCATTGGAACGCCACCCCACGTGGAAGGATTGCGCCTGCCCGACGTGCGCCGAACCGGCCCGCCGCGAAACCGACACCATGGACACGTTCGTCGACAGCTCGTGGTACTACGCTCGCTTCACCGCACCGAAAGCCGACGTGCCGATCGACGCCGAAGCTGCCGCCTACTGGCTGCCCGTCGACCAGTACATCGGCGGCATCGAGCACGCGATCCTGCACCTGCTCTATTCGCGCTTCTTCTTCCGCGCCGTCTCGGATTCGGGTCACGGCGTGCAGGGGCTGCGCGAGCCGTTCGCGGCGCTGTTCACGCAAGGCATGGTGACGCACGAGACCTACAGAAGCGCCACTGGCGCCTGGTTGCTGCCGACCGACGTGCGGTTCGAGGGCGAGGCGGGTGAACGGCGCGCGGTGGAGATCGCCACCGGCCAGCCGGCCGTGATCGGCGCCATCGAGAAAATGTCGAAGTCGAAGAAGAACCTCGTCGATCCCGACGAGATCATCGGCCATTACGGTGCTGACTGTGCGCGCTGGTTCATGCTGTCGGACAGCCCACCCGAGCGTGACGTGATCTGGACGGATGAGGGCATCGCGGCGGCGGGCCGCGTCGTGCAACGCATCTGGCGGGTGGTCAACGAAGCGGCGGAGAAGGCGGCGCCGGCCGGCGAGGCCTGGCCCGGCGAATTCGGAGCCGAGGCCCTGGCGCTGCGCCGCGCCGCCCACAAGGCGCTGGACGCTGTCGGCCGCAGTATCGAAGGCCTGCGCTTCAACGTCGCCGTGGCGCAGCTCTACGAGTTGACCAACACCCTTTCAGCGTCATTGAGCAAAAGTGACGCCGGACTGCCCCACGCCATCCGCGAAGCCACGGAACTGCTGGTCAAAATGTTCGCCCCCATGATGCCGCATCTGGCTGAAGAATGCTGGCAGCGGCTCGGCTACAACACACTGCTGGCCAAACAGCCGTGGCCGGAGGCGGAGCCGGGCTTGCTCGTTGACGATACCGTCACCATTGCCGTACAGGTGAATGGCAAGCGGCGCGACGAGAGGGTCGTTTCGCGCACCGCTGGCACG
>JBKBNR010000021.1:13878-15234 GCA_046295315.1 Hyphomicrobiaceae bacterium | reverse complement strand
AAGACGTGCCGGTGATCGAAGTGCTGGTGAAGGCTGGCGATGACATTAAAGCCGAGCAGCCGCTCATCACACTCGAAAGCGACAAGGCGACGATGGAGGTTCCATCGTCTGCGGCGGGCACGGTCATCGACGTGAAGGTGAAAGTCGGCGACAAGCTGAGCCAGGGCAGCGTGGTGCTGACGCTCGAGCCGGCCGGCGCGGCTTCGACGGCATCATCGCCCGCGCAGGCGGCCGCCGCGCCCGCTGCCGCAGCGCCCGCCCACGCTCCGGCTGCCGCCACGCACACGGGCAGCGCGGACATATCTTGCCAGGTGCTCGTGCTGGGCGCGGGCCCCGGCGGCTACTCCGCCGCATTCCGCTCAGCCGACCTCGGCATGAAGACCGTTCTGGTCGAGCGCTGGAACGTGCTCGGCGGCGTCTGCCTCAATGTCGGATGCATCCCGTCGAAAGCGCTGCTGCACACCGCCGCGATCATGGATGAGGTATCGGCGCTGGCGAAGCACGGCATCACCTATGGCTCGCCGACCATCGACCTCCCGGCGTTGCGCGCCCACAAGGAAAAGGTCGTCGGAAAGCTCACCACAGGTCTCGCCGGCATGGCCAAGATGCGCAAGGTCGAGGTGGTGACGGGCACTGGCCGTTTCCTCGATCCGCATCACGTCGAGGTCACGCTATCGGACGGTTCCAGCAAGACGATCGTGCGCTTCGAGAAGGCGATCATCGCTGCCGGCTCGGAGGCCGTTAAGCTTCCATTCGTGCCAGATGACCCACGCATCGTCGATTCGACCGGCGCGCTCGAATTGCGCCAGATCCCGAAGCGCATGCTGGTCATCGGCGGCGGCATCATCGGCCTCGAAATGGCGAGCGTCTACTCCACGCTCGGCGCGCGCATCGACGTCGTCGAAATGCTGGACGGATTGATGCCGGGAGCGGATCGCGATCTCGTCAAAGTGTGGGAGAAGCACAACGCAGCGCGCTTCGACCACGTCATGCTGAAAACCAAGACCGTCGCTGTCGCCGCGAAGGACGATGGGATCCATGTTACCTTCGAGGGTGAACACGCGCCGGCCGAGCCGCAGGTTTACGATTTCGTTCTCGTTGCCGTCGGCCGCACGCCGAATGGAAGGCTGATCGGCGCAGAAAATGCCGGCGTCGTGGTTTCGGATCGCGGCTTCATAGCCGTCGACAAGCAGCAGCGCACCAACGTGCCACAAATTTTCGCGATCGGTGACGTGGTCGGGCAACCGATGCTCGCTCACAAAGCGGTGCACGAAGCGCACGTCGCCGCCGAAGTAGCCGCTGGGCAGAAGCGGGCCTTCGAAGCGCGCCAGATTCCGTCCGTCGCCTACACCGACC
>JBKBNR010000021.1:1110-13868 GCA_046295315.1 Hyphomicrobiaceae bacterium | reverse complement strand
GTGGGCCGGCCTCACCGAGACGGAAGCGAAGGCAAAAGGCATCGCTGTCGAGAAGGCCGTCTTCCCGTGGGCCGCATCGGGGCGCGCCATCGCCAACGGCCGCGACGAAGGCCTCACCAAGCTGCTGTTCGATCCCGCCACACACCGCATCGTCGGCGGCGGCATCGTCGGCACGCACGCTGGTGATCTGATCGGCGAAGTTTGTCTCGCCATCGAAATGGGCGCCGACGCCGTCGACATAGGCAAGACCATTCACCCACACCCGACACTCGGCGAGAGCATCGGCATGGCGGCGGAAGTGGCGCACGGCTCCTGCACCGATCTGCCGCCACCACGAAGGAAGTAGTGCGCTCTCCGGCCGCCGATAGTGATCGCGGCGGGGGAAAGAGGCGCGAAACGAAGCGCACCGCCCTCGCCGTGTGCCCACCAGCCTGCTCCACCCGCGACGCCGGTGCGGGGAACAGGTCGGCGGTCGCATTTCAGTTTTTGAGGCGTCACGCTTCGGCAAGTTTCATTGCAAGTGCATGACGAGAGGAACGCCCGATGGAAGAGAAGCTGCGCCAGGCCGCACTCGAGTATCATCGCCTTCCGACACCGGGAAAAATCTCGGTGATGCCGACCAAGGGTCTTACCAACCAGCTCGACCTGTCGCTCGCCTACTCGCCGGGCGTCGCCTACGCCTGCACCGCCATCCAGCAAGACCCGACGGAAGCCGCCAATCTCACCTCGCGGTCCAACCTCGTCGGCGTGGTGACCAACGGCACCGCCGTGCTGGGCCTCGGCAACATCGGCCCGCTGGCCGGCAAGCCGGTGATGGAAGGCAAGGGGTGCCTGTTCAAGAAGTTCGCCGGCATCGACGTGTTCGATATCGAGGTGGCTGAGAACGATCCCTACAAACTGGTCGAGATCGTTGCGGCGCTGGAGCCGACATTCGGCGGCATCAACCTCGAGGACATCAAAGCTCCCGAATGCTTCATCGTCGAGAAGCTGCTGCGCGAGCGCATGAGCATTCCCGTCTTCCACGACGACCAGCACGGCACCGCAATCATCGTCGCCGCCGCCGTCAAGAATGCGCTGGAGCTGGTCGGCAAGGACATCGGCGACGTGCATCTCGCCGGCAGCGGCGCTGGCGCCGCGGCACTCGCCTGCCTCGACATGCTGGTGGCACTCGGCGTCAAGCGCGAGAACATCACCATCTCCGATATTGCAGGCGTCGTCTACGAAGGCCGCAGCGAACTGATGGACGAATACAAGGCGCGCTTTGCGCAGCCGACATCGAAGCGCACGCTGGCTGAAATCCTCGAAGGCGCCGACATTTTTCTCGGCCTCTCTGCCGGCGGCATCCTGAAGCCGCACATGCTGGCGTCGATGGCAAAGCGCCCGATCATCATGGCCCTCGCCAATCCCGAACCCGAGATCCGCCCCGAACTGGCGCGCGAGATCCGCCCCGACGCGCTCATCTGCACGGGCCGCTCGGACTATCCCAATCAGGTCAACAATGTCCTCTGTTTCCCGTTCATCTTCCGCGGCGCTCTCGATGTCGGCGCGACCGGCATCACGGAAGCGATGAAGCTCGCCGCTGTCGACGCCATCGCCGGTCTGGCACGCGCCGAAGCCTCCGACGTCGTCGCCTCGGCCTATGGCGCCGAGCAGAAGAGCTTCGGCCCCGATTACCTCATCCCGACGCCGTTCGATCCACGCCTCATCGAACGCATCGCGCCGGCGGTTGCGAAAGCCGCGATGGAGAGTGGCGTCGCGACGCGCCCAATCGAAGACATCGAGGCCTACCGCCAGCGCCTCGCTCGCTTCGTCTATCGCTCCGGCCCGGCGATGAAGCCGGTTCTCGACGCGGCGAAACGACAGACGAAGCGCGTCATCTTTGCGGAAGGCGAGGACGAGCGTGTGCTGCGCGCGGCGCAAATTCTCGTCGACGAGAAACTCTGCTTTCCCGTGCTGGTCGGCCGCGATCACGTCATCAACGGGCGCATCAAGCAGCTCGGTCTGCGGCTCAAGTCGGGTCAGTCGATCGAGATCATCCACGGCCAATCGAGCCACCAGCAGCAGGATGTGGAGCGCGAATACTACGAGTTGATGAAGCGGGCCGGCGTGTCGATGGCCATGGCAAGCGAGGAGATGCGCTCGCGCCAGACGCTGATCGCCGCCATGTATCTGCGCCGCGGCTACGTGGATGCCATGCTGTGCGGCATGCGTGGCACCTTCGACGAACACCTGACCTATGTCACGCGCACCATCGGCCCGCGCTCCGGTGTCGCCACGCTGGCGGCGATGAACATGCTGATGCTGCCGGATCGACAGCTCTTCATCTGCGACACCTACGTCAACCGCTATCCGTCGGCGAGCCAGATCGTCGAGATCACGCTTCTGGCGGCCGAGGAGGTGCGCCGGTTCGGCGTCACGCCGTCCGTCGCGCTGCTGTCGCATTCGAGTTTCGGCAGCTCCGACTCCTTCGAGGCGCGGACGATGCGCGAGGCTCTCGCCGGTATCATCAGGGCAGCGCCCGATCTCGAAGTCGACGGTGAAATGCGCGGCGATGCGGCGCTCGACCACGCGACGCTCGAAGCGAGCTTTCCCGGATCGCGGCTGACCCGCGAGGCCAACCTACTCATCATGCCGAGCGTCGACGCCGCCAACATCGCCTACAACCTGCTGAAGGTGACGGCGTCGAACAACATCACCGTCGGCCCGATGCTCATCGGAACAGCCAAGCCCGCGCACATCCTGGAACCGACCGCAAGCACGCGGCGTATCGTCAACATGGCGGCACTGGCAGCGGTGGAGGCGGGGGCTAAGGTCGGCTGAAAAAGGGTAGCAGAGGAACGATTGGCCTTCAGGGCCGTTATGACCGCCGCGGCGCGGCCGGGACTGGTCAAATCGACCGAGCCGGGATTATAAGCCTGCCGGTCAGCGGCCCGCGTGAGCGTGCCGCGAGCGGTCGTTTGGCCGCGTAGGGAACCTCGGGAAAGAACGGCGGCCATGAGCGGTATCCTCGCACTTCTCGACGACATCGCCGCCATCGCCAGGCTCGCCGCGGCCCAAGTCGACGACATCGCGGCGCAAGCGGCAAAGGCCGGCAGCAAATCTATCGGTGTCGTCATCGACGATGCCGCAGTGACGCCGAAATACGTCAGCGGCCTTCCGGCGGCGCGTGAACTCCCCATCGTCGCGAAGATCGCCCGCGGGTCGCTGTTCAACAAGCTCGTCATTCTGTTGCCCGCCCTGTTGACGTTGCAGCATTTTGCGCCGTGGAGCATCGCGCCGCTGCTCATCATCGGCGGCGCCTATCTGAGCTTCGAGGGGGCGGAGAAAATCTGGCACGCCGTCACCCACACCAAGGATGCCGGGCCGCAGTTGGCAGCCACGCTCGATACAGCCCGCATCGAGGAAAGCCGGGTGGCCGGTGCGATTAAGACCGACTTCATCCTGTCCGCCGAGATCATGACCATCGCGCTGGCGACCATCGACGCCGATACGATCTGGACTCGCGCCATCGTTCTCGCCGTCGTCGCCATCTTGATTACCGCTCTCGTCTACGGTGCGGTGGCGGTGCTGGTGAAACTCGACGATATGGGCTTGAGGCTGGCCCGCACCAGCGCGTCCGATTTCGGACGCGCGCTCGGCCGCGGTGTCGTCGTCGCCATGCCGAGGGTATTGAAGGTTATCGGTATCATCGGCACCGCCGCCATGTTGTGGGTGGGCGGCAGCATCGTCGTCCACAGCCTGCACGAACTGCACGTCTCCTGGCCCTATGAGACGATCAAGGCTTTCGCCAACGCGCTTTCAGGCAACGGTGAAGCCGCTTTCGTCGCGTGGTTCGTCACCGCGACGTGTGACGCGATTGTCGGCTTCGTTCTCGGCACGGTATTGATGCCGGTCGTCAAAGCGCTGCTGGTGCCGATCGAGGCGCTCTTCCCGGAGAAGAAGGCAGGCGGTTGACGTTGCACATGGCGCCGTGCGCCCACTCTAACCTCGCAACCTGTCCCAATCTGCCAGACGCCGCAGGGCTTCGGCCATGTCGTCGGTCGAACCGGCATACGAGAAGCGGATGAAATTTCGCCCGCGCACGGGATCGAAATCAACGCCAGGAGTGACGGCGACGGCGATGTCGTCGAGCATCGCTCGCGCGAAGGCGAGGCTGTCGCCCGTCCACCGCGAAACGTCGCAATAGAGATAGAACGCGCCGTCTGCCGGCACGATTTGGTCGAAACCGATGCGCGGCAACGCCTCCAGCAGCAGCGCGCGGTTCGCCGCATAGCGGCCGAGGTTGGCGCGCAACTCGCTCTCCGCCTCGAACGCGGCGAGCGCTGCGACCTGCGAAATCGCGGGCGGCGCGATGTAGAGGTTCTGCGCCAGGCGCTCTATCGGGCGCACCAGGCGCTCCGGCACCACCATCCAGCCGACGCGCCATCCGGTCATGGAGAAGTACTTCGAGAACGAGTTGATGACGATCGCCTCATCCGAGAACCGCAGCGCTGTTTCTGCCGAACTGGCATACGTCAACCCGTGATAGATCTCGTCGGAGATGAACCAGATGCCGCGCGCTTCGCACAGCCGAGCAATCGCTGCGAGTCGCTCCGGCTCCAGCATCGTTCCTGTAGGGTTCGCGGGACTGGCGATCAGCACGCCGCTGATCGGTCGTTCGCCGTCAGCGAGCCCGGCAATCGCCTGCGGCGTCGGCATCCAGCGGTCGGCAGCACCGGTCACTATGCTGACGGGAGTTTGACCGAGCGCGGACAAGATGTGCCGGTAGCAGGGGTAGCCGGGCTCGGGGAGCGCTACGCAGTCGCCCGCATCGAACAGCGCCAGGAAGGCCAGCACGAAGCCCGCTGACGAACCCGTTGTGACAACCACCCGCTCCGGCGCCACTTCGACACCGTAGGTTGTCGCATAGTGCCGCGCGATGGCGACGCGCAGCAGTGAGGTGCCGAGTGCCAGCGTGTAGCCGAGCGCGCCATCGTCTATCGCCCGTTTTGCGGCCTCGCGCGCCGGAGTGGGCGCGGGCGTCGCGGGCTGGCCGACCTCCATATGGATGACGTGACGTCCAGCCTGCTCGGCGGCGGCAGCGCGGCTCATCACGTCCATGACGATAAAACTGTCGATTTGGCTGCGGACCGACGCGGCGCGCGCCAGGGCCCGCTGCAATGCGCTCGCGTCGCGCCTCGGGTTGCCGTCTCTCAGATCCGTCATTCCGTCCCCTCAGTGGGCTGCGCACTCTGCCGCGATGCCGCATTGCCTTGCTGCCGCCCCAATGTCGCCAATGGTGGGCCCAATGGTGGATGTGTGGTGTCGCGTCCGTTTATGCTTGCGCTGCGTTATAGTCGTGCGAGCGTCAGCCGGCCATCGCGCCGTCAGAGATATTCGAGGCTGCCCGAACCCATGCCGAACGTGCCATCGCCATCGAGACCCGGACGCCGGCCGATCTGGCGTCGTGCCACCGCCGCGCTGACGGCGCTCGCCGTGATGCTCTCCGGCCTGATGGTGACGGCACCGGCCAATGCGCAGGGACTGCCGCTCATCCGCGACACCGAGATCGAAAACCTGCTGAACGACTACGCGCGGCCGATCTTCCGCGCCGCAGGGCTCGGCGGCGGCCGCATCGCCATGCGCATCGTACGCAACGATGCGTTCAACGCCTTCGTCGTCGACGGCCGCAACGTCTTCGTCCACACGGGCGCGCTGATGCAGTCGGAAACGCCGAATCAGATCATCGGGGTCATCGCGCATGAAACCGGCCACATCGCCGGCGGACACATGGCGGCGCTGCGCACCCGCATCGCCCGCGACCAGACCAAGATTTTGCTCGCGCAGGTGCTCGGCATCCTGCTCATCGGTGGCGCCGCGGCGACCGGTGGCGACACCGGCCGCGACATCGGCGGCGCCGGACAGGCGGTGATGCAGGGCGGATCGGAACTGGTGATGCGCTCGCTGCTCGCCGAGCGCCGTTCGCAGGAGGCCGCCGCCGATCAAGCCGGCCTCAAATATCTGAACGAAACCGAGCAGTCGGGCCTCGGCATGCTGGAGACCTTCGAGCGCTTCGCGCAGCAGGAATACATCTCCGACGCGCAGAAGGACGTGTTCGCGCGCAGCCACCCGGTTGCCGCCGATCGCATCGCGCGCCTGCGCCAACTGGTCCAGAACAATCAGCACTACGCCAAGAAGGACAAGCCCGAGTTGCTGCTGCGTCACAACCTTATGCGGGCCAAGTTGTCTGGCTATCTCGAAAATCCGCGCGTCGTGTTCAATCGCTATCCTGAAACCGACAAAAGCCTCCCCGCACGATATGCCCGCGCCGTCGCCCGCTATTTCCAAGGCGGGCCGCAGGGCGTCGAGCGGGCCATGGCCGACACCGACGATCTGATCCGCGAGCGCCCGGACTACCCCTATTTCTGGGAGCTCAAAGGCGACCTTTTGATGCGCGCGGGTAGAGCCGCGCAGGCCATCGAGCCACTGCGCCGGGCTTTGAAGCTCGCCGACAATGCACCCCTCATACAGGTGCAACTGGCGACCGCGCTGCAGAGCATCGGCGACGAGAAATCAGTCAAGGAGTCGATCGAGCTGCTGCGCAAGGCCGTGATCAACGACGTCAACCCGCGCGGACACCGCCTGCTCGCCACAGCCTACTACAAGCAGGGCCGCTTGCCGCTTGCCGACGCCGAAACGGCACAGGCCTACTTCCTCGAAGGTAACATCCAACAAGCGCAGATTTTCGCCAAGCGCGCCCAGCGCGAGTTGAAGCAGGGCAGCCCCGAATGGTTGCGCAACGACGACATCATCAACTACAAGCCGGAAACATGAACCCGGCTCGCATGGTTACAATTCAGCCCCGCCCGCCGAGCCATCCAGCACCGAAGAAAGCGACACCTATGACCGAACTCCGCCGTCATCGTCTCCAGGCCGCCATTACCGCCGCAGCGCTTGCCGCTGTGACCTTCGTGGCGGCGCCGGCCGCGCTCCGCGCCGACGACAAGGCGGTGGCGCCCGCCGGGCAGGCCGCAGCGAGCAGCTTCTCGCCGGCGCAGAAGTCCGAGATCGAGAAGATCATCAAGGACTACCTGATCGCCAATCCCGAGGTGTTCCTGGAGATCCAGCAGGCTCTCGAGGACAAGATGGAGCAGGCGCAAGCGGCCAAAATGAAGGACGCGCTGGCCAAGCACGCTGAAACGCTGTTCCGCGATCCCGACGCGCCGGTGGCCGGCGATCCCAAAGGCGATGTCACCGTGGTCGAGTTCTTCGATTACAACTGCGGCTATTGCAAGCGCGGCTTCTCCGATCTCGCGCAACTGATCAAGGACGACCCGAAGGTGCGCGTCGTTTTCCGCGAGTTGCCGATCCTGTCGAAGGGGTCTGAGGAAGCCGCCCAGGTTGCTCTGGCAGCTCGTATGCAGGGCAAGTACTGGGAATTCCACTCGGCGATGATCGTGCACAAGGGGCAAGCCGACATGGCGACGGCGCTGAAGATCGCCGAAAAGGCCGGCCTCGACATGAACCGCCTCAAGGCCGATTTGAAATCGCCGAAGGTGCAGGCCGAGATCGACAAGGTGCGCGAACTCGCGCAGACACTCGGCATCAACGGAACGCCGCATTTCATCGTCGGCAACAAGTCGATACCCGGCGCGCCGCAGGACCTTCTCGCCCAGCTCAAAAGCGACATCGCAGAAATGCGCAAGAACGGCTGCGGCACCATTGCGTGCTGATGACGCGCGGCCGGGGGGCCGGCCTAGCCTCGAACGACACCAGAACGATCAACCCCGGCGGGCCGCATCGGCTGCCGGGGTTTTCTTTCCGCTGCAACCGCTCTGATATCGTCGGCGGTATTCAACAGCCTCTTCGGCGCTCCGCTTTCGCAAGCCAAGGAAAGCTGGTAGACGGGCCATCGGTCGACCGCCGGGCGCCCGCCTGGCGCGATGACACAGATATTCTCTGCGCCTCGATTACGGCGGGCGTGGCCCGATGCCAGGGGGGAGAACGACCGGCCATAAGGTCTCGGCAGTCTCGAGAATCGCGTTTTCCGGCCTCGTTCAGCGCTCTAACTCTGTGATTTCGGGAACCATTTCGAACTTGACGAACGGATAGCCCGCCGCCATCAAGTACGATCGGCCCGAGCGCTCTGCCGAGCGGCGTGGCCCACTGAATTCGTCTCCTCTCATGGCCCAACCGATGCCCGCCAAGCCCGTGTTCATACTCAACGGACCGAACCTGAACCTCCTCGGCACGCGCGAGCCGGAGGTCTACGGCTATGAGACGCTGGCGGATGTGCGTCGCCGCGCCGAGGCGGCAGCCGCACGCGTCGGGCTCGGCATCGAATTTCGCCAGTCCAACCATGAAGGCCAACTCATCGACTGGGTGCACGAGGCGCGCGAACACGGCGCCGGCCTGATCGTCAACGCAGGTGGCCTGACGCACACCTCGATCGCGCTGCTCGATGCGCTGCAAGCGGTGTCGCTGCCGGTGATCGAAGTGCACCTCTCCAATATTTTCCGCCGCGAGCCGTTTCGCCACCATTCCTACGTCTCGTTGGCGGCCAAAGGTGTGATCTGTGGTCTCGGCGGCAAGGGTTACGAGCTTGCGGTCGAGGCCATGGCCGACCTGCTGGCTTCGGCCCGCGCACGCGATGCAAAGGCAAAAACATGACGACGCGCCGCAAGGCAACCGGTGCAGGCAAGAAGGGAACCGAGGGCATGACCGCCAGCCATTCGAAATCGGACGCCAGCAAGGGCAGCCCCGAGAAGGAATTGATTCGCGAACTGGCCGAGCTTCTGAACGAAACCGGCCTCAGCGAAATCGAGATCGAAAAGAGCGGGCTGCGTGTGCGCGTGGCGCGCCAACTCACCGTCACAGCATATGCTCCGCCAGCAGGTCAGGCCATGGCAGCGCCTGCTGCGGGGGCCGTCGCTGCCCCCGCAGCACCTGCCGGTGGCGGCGATCCGGCGAAGCATCCCGGCGCCGTCAAATCGCCGATGGTCGGCACCGCCTATCGCGCGCCTGAACCCGGCGCACCTTCGTTCATCGAGATCGGCCGTCGCGTCGAAGCCGGCGACACGCTGCTCATCATCGAAGCCATGAAGACCATGAACCAGATCCCGGCTCCAAAGGCCGGCACCGTCACCGCGATCCTGTTCGAGAACGGCCAGCCAGTCGAATTCGGCGAACCGCTGGTCATCGTCGAGTAGGTCCCAGGCTTACGGGACGGCCGGCGCGGAGCATCGCCCGGCGCTGCGTCTTTCGATACCTAGCACCTGGAACCGAGTGTCGTGATCGCGAAGTTCGTCTCATTCTGCCGCACGCTCCGAACGAATTTCGCGATCTGAACGACCCCAGAAGTATCAATAAACTCGTCTGATGCAGACCGAGAAGTCCGCCTCCCTACCGAGCTGAACAGTATGCAGCAGACTTCTCGATCATCACACTAGAACCTCGTTCGGAACCGAGCGCCCCAATGTTCGACAAAGTCCTGATCGCCAACCGAGGTGAAATCGCGCTGCGCATCCAGCGCGCGTGCAAGGAACTCGGCATTTCGACGGTCGCGGTGCATTCGACCGCCGACGCCGACGCCATGCACGTGCGCCTCGCCGACGAGAGCGTCTGCATCGGCCCGCCGCCGGCTTCCGAGAGCTATCTCAACATCCCCCGCCTGCTCGCCGCCTGCGAGATCACCGGCGCCGATGCCGTTCACCCCGGCTACGGCTTTCTGTCGGAAAATGCGCGCTTCGCCGAAATCCTCGAACAGCACAACATCACGTTCATCGGCCCGACGTCGGAACACATCCGCATCATGGGCGACAAGATCACCGCCAAGGAGACGGCGAAGAAGCTCGGCATCCCCGTGGTTCCAGGCTCGGCCGGCGAAGTGACATCCGAAATGCAGGCGCTGAAAATCGCCAAGGAGATGGGCTTTCCCGTGCTCATCAAGGCGACGGCGGGCGGCGGCGGCCGCGGCATGAAGGTCGCGCACACGGCGGCCGACCTGCCGGTGGCGCTCGGCACGGCGCGCAGCGAAGCCAAGGCCGCATTCGGCAACGACAGCGTCTACATCGAGAAGTATCTGACCCGTCCGCGCCACATCGAGATTCAGGTGTTCGGCGACGGCCAGGGCAACGCCGTGCACCTCGGCGAACGCGATTGCTCGCTGCAGCGCCGCCATCAAAAGGTCTGGGAGGAGGCACCCTCGCCGGCGCTCAACGCCGCCGCCCGCGCCAAGATCGGCGAGACCGTCGCGGTCGCCATGCGCAAGCTCAAGTATCGTGGCGCCGGTACCGTCGAATTCCTGTTCGAGGACGGCGAGTTCTATTTCATCGAGATGAACACGCGCCTGCAGGTCGAGCACCCAGTCACCGAGATGATTACGGGCATCGATCTGGTACTCGAACAACTGCGCGTCGCGTCGGGCGCGACACTGAGCCTCAGCCAGGAGGACGTGACGTTTTCCGGTCATGCCATCGAGTGCCGCATCAACGCCGAGAACCCGCGTACGTTCCGCCCCTCGCCCGGCAAGATCACTTACTGGCACCCGCCCGGCGGGCTCGGCGTCCGCGTCGATTCCGGCGTCTATCAGGGGTATGCGATACCGCCCTACTACGACAGCCTGATCGGCAAGCTGATCGTGCACGGCAAGACGCGCAACGAGTGCATGATGCGGCTGAAGCGAGCGCTTTCGGAATTCGTCATCGACGGTATCGAGACCACGATACCGCTGTTCAACGAGTTGATCCGTCAGCCCGACATCGCCAACGGTCTCTACGATATCCACTGGCTCGAAAAATTCCTCGGAAAGCCATAATCTCGGCCGAGGCCGGATCGACGTTGTCCGGGATCGGCAAAGCTCAGGAGCCAGAAGGGCGTGGCGTCGCGAGAAGACATCGTCATCGACATTACCCCGCAGGTGCTGCTGAAGGCCTATAGCTGCGGCATCTTTCCGATGGCGGAAAGCGCGGACGATTCCGCCCTCTACTGGATCGAGCCGCAGCACCGCGGAATCCTGCCGCTGGATGGCTACCACATTCCCCGCCGCCTCGCGCGCACCATGCGCAACAGCGACCTCGTCGTCCGCATCGACACCGACTACGACGCGGTGATCGACGGCTGCGCGGCTTCGCGCCCCGGACGGCGCACGACGTGGATCAACGCGCGCATCCGCAATCTCTACCGCGAATTGTTCGAACTCGGCCATTGCCACACCGTCGAGGTCTGGCGCGGCGACGCCATCGTCGGTGGCCTCTACGGCGTCGCGCTCGGTGGCGCATTCTTCGGTGAGAGCATGTTTTCCTACGAGCGCGACACCTCCAAAATAGCGCTCGCGCATCTCGTCGCCCGCCTGATCAAAGGTGGCTTCACATTGCTCGACACGCAATTCGTGACAGCGCATCTGCGCCAGTTCGGCGCCACCGAGATCGAGCGCAGCGAGTTCCAGAACCTACTGGACGCGGCATTGAAGGTCAGCGGCAACTTTCACGCCCTGCCCGGCGATGCCAGCACCAGCGACGTGCTGAGCGTGCTCGGCGCCTGAAAACCTCGCGTTGTTTCAATCGGCACAGCGGCGCCGCTCATCCTGCGGCAAAGTCCCCGAATCGGCGCACGACGCCGAAGAGACGAGCGGGCGCGGCAATGATGCCGTCCGCTGGACCGACGAACACCCGAACGAGGATCGACCAAATGATCGCAAAGAAATATGCAGTCGCAACCCTCGCCGTCGCAATCGCCGTGCTCGGCGCTGCAGGGTCCGCGGAAGCCGGCAAGCGCGGCTTCGCTGGCAGTGGTGCCGGCTTCAAGTTCGTCGGCGGTGGCGGACTGGAGCACAGCTTCCACCATCACCAAGGCTTCGGCCACAAGCGCCACTTCGGCCCAAAGATCATCATCGGCCTCGGTGGCGGCGGCTGCGGCTACTACTACGACAGATGGAAGTTCTCCGGCTCCAGATTCTGGAAAGCGAAGTACTTCAACTGCATCTCGTAGTCCTCCGCTGATCCCGTGCGGCGTTTGGCGCCCTTCGATCTCGCACCGGAGGGCGCAAACATGTTCGGCGTGACGTCGGGCGGGACAGGAAGGAACGGTGACATGGGGACGACCATGGGGCGAGGCTGCTTGCGGCCATCGGCAACGAGATCGCAATCTGGTCGCCAAATATGCCCGGCGAGACCGCTCTCTGAGAGCCGACAAACGGTCGCAAGCTCTCTCTCGTCAAATAACGCCACGCCGGGACGCGGGCAAATTTGGCCTGGAACCTCCCCCGTGACCCGCTCAACCCGGGTTGACCGTCAGTGATTCTGACCACCGATTTGGCGGCCTTGCATGCGGCACACAGGCCTGTTAGAACGCGACCGCCGATGCTTCGTACGCCGCACGCGCTGAAGTTTTGGGGGATCGTCTAATGGTAGGACTGCAGACTCTGACTCTGCCTGTCTAGGTTCGAATCCTAGTCCCCCAGCCATCAACTACCTCATTGATATCGCTGTGTATTTTGTATTTTCCGCAGGCGGAAATTCGTCGCGATTTCCGCGGCTTGGCCCCATGCATTTTGATGGTGCGTGCATCCAGCGGCGTCTCTCGGTGACGTTCCTCGGCTCATCGCCGGTTTTATCTCTGAGGGCCCCTTTTGGGCCGGTCAGACTCGCATCGTTTTCGGCGCTTTTCGGGGTGCTACGGGGTCTCTAGACCGATGACTGTCCGCTGGTGCTGCCAGTCGTGCGGGAGGTCTTTGCACAGGGAGATAAGGCCGGCCGGCGTCAGCCCATCGGCGGGCCGCC
>JBKBNR010000021.1:0-1100 GCA_046295315.1 Hyphomicrobiaceae bacterium | reverse complement strand
CCGAGGACGAGGGCACGGACGATGTCCGGCGCGAGATGAGTCAGCCGCATTTGCGCGGAGATGATGTCCCGATTGATGCCGAGCCGCTGCGACAGGGTGCCGGTGCTTTCGTCGTCGTTCGCCCCTGTTTCGCAGGCAAGACCGTGCCCCTGTCGGACAGGCAATCCACTCTTCCTGCCGTCCAATTCTGCGGAACCACGTTACTCAACGGCGCGCACCGTGCGGGGGAAGCAGCAAGAACTCACTCATCAACACGTCCTTCACGACATCAACTTTAAGGCGGACATTCACACCCATCGTAATGGCATCCGCAACCGCGCGTAAACTCGCGCTCGATCCCGCAGCGTCCGCGTCTCCAGGATGACGGCCGTAAAGCACCCGAAAGGCCTCATCGACAATATAGTCCTCGAGTTTAACCGTCAGCTTGCCCAGTTCGGTCTTGGAAACCGTCGCCGCCAGCTTCACCACCATGTAGCCGCGCAGTTCGCCATCGAGGAAAACAGGCACGCTGAACTTTGCAGTTCCGATCGTCTGATATCGTGGTGCCTCGACCACTGGCTCCGCGAAGAAGCGATCGATCAACCGCTCCGTGGCAGTCACATAGGTGACGCCGACGCTGACCGCACTCGCCCAGACGCCCACTGCAAGAAGCTTGATCACCTCCCTTTTCTCCGGAACCCGGTATGAGGCAGATAGGTGCCGTCGGAATCGGCGTCGATCATTGCCGCAGTAAGAATTTCCACGATGTCGTCCAGAGCGCGCATTTGAACCATCAAGGCACGTTCGTTTGCAGCGAGAGCTCTGCGTAGCGCAACGAGACCGGCGCGAGCCTCAGCCGAGGTGTGTACAGTTTTCGACGCTGCGACCGCGCGACTGAGTTCCATGAGCGCCTGCGCCTTGCGCTCGATCGAGCGTCCAAGAACCGACATCTCGTGTTGGCCTAGCGCCGCCGTCTCCTCGCGAACGATCGCTTCGATGCGCGCAATCAACTCGAGTTGATCCCGCGGTTCGTCGCCGGAGTGCGCATCAGAGTTCGACGTCCCTTTCGTGTTACGGTCTCGCGCGTCCGCATCAGGCCTCGCGTCGCTGCGAACTTTCAT
>JBKBNR010000020.1:1579-15545 GCA_046295315.1 Hyphomicrobiaceae bacterium | reverse complement strand
CCCCCACTCCGGGCCCCGCCGGAAATCTCTGCGAGAGCCGGCGGGACGGCGCTGCCTGATTTTGCAAGACCGTCGGCGGATGGTTCTTTTGGCGCTCCATCGCGCCTTGCTATGGTAGGTTGCAATCGTTTCTCGCGCCGTCACTCGACGGCGACACTAGCCGCTGAGGAGGTTTCGCGTGTTCGGCCGTAATCCCACCAATGACCCCGTCAAGCCGGCCGATCCCGCCCGGCCGCCAGCTCCCCCCGCGGGAGCGACGCAGCCTGTGGCATCGGGGAGTTTCTTCCCCGGCGCATCGAGTGGGGTACCAGCGAACGCGGTTGTCCCTGCGGTCGCGTCCAGCGGCACATCGGTCATTGGCCGTGACGTTTCGATATCGGGCGACAAGATCAACGTCGTCTGCCAGAGCCGCCTGCAGGTCGATGGCGAAATCCTCGGCGATCTCGCGGGACGCGAAATCATCATCGGCGACAGCGGCCGTGTCACCGGCTCCATCTCGGCCGATACGGTCGACGTGCGCGGCAAGGTCGACGGATCGATCAAGGGTGGCACGGTCTCGCTGCACCCTTCGGCCCGCGTCAACGGCGACATCGTTCACCAGACACTGGCGATCTCGGAGGGTGCGCACTTCGACGGCCGCGTTCGCCGCGCCAAGGATGCCAGCGAGGTCAAGCCCGATCTCACGCCCGGCAAGGCCGCAGCACCGGGCGAGTGACGTGCCAGCGCCTGGCAGGTCTGGCGGCCCGCCATGGTGGGCCGGCCGCCAGCGCTTCGGGCGTGAGCATTCGAGCAGGCGCCCCCCGGCCGTCGGTCTTCCGCCTTTGCCACTCGTTCCACGTCGCGGACGGACGCAGCGCATTCGTCTGAGCTGAGAAAAGGCGCGTCGCCGTATGCTGCCTATGACGTGTTGGTCATGGTGCTTGGCTGACCACCTTTCAGCAATGGAGGCCAATGCTCCTTGACGCTGCACCCGCGCCTCGATCGGCGATTTGGCCCGGCTTCGATCACGCCGCCGCCGATTCTGGACGATCAGGGCGCATGGCAGCGCCTTTGAACCAGCCTGGCTTCGCTGCGTGCAACCGAGTGGACCGTCAGTTGCCGACGTAGCCGGTGTCACCGCGCCGACGGCTTCAGCGACCAGGTCTGGCGGGATCGGGCGAGGCTGAAATTGCCGCGGCTGCCGCAAGGGGGCGGCCAAGCCGCCGATTGGCCATGCCGCCTGTGCGCTGGCGCCGGTGCGACGGTCGGTCGGAGGGGGCGGTCGGAGGGGGCGGTCGGAGGGGGCGGAACGTGCGCCGTATGACCCCAAGACCCGCAGCGTTCTTCCACGGGTGCCACCCGCAACGACACGGTGCGGGGCTCGCGGCACGCTCTCGACCAGAGCTGCCGGTTGGTCGCCAATCCCACGACCGCCGATGCCAACCGCGTTCCGATGCCAACGATCACCCGTCAGACCGTGACGCGAGATGACGGCCGTCGGTATGCGACCGTCGCGTTCATGCCGACTGACCGTGCTGCAAGGGTCGAACCGGGGGCCTCTGGCAAGGTCGCAACTTCACCACCGCCGAGCGCGGCAATGCGCCACCAGACGACGACCACCGATCGACGGCCGTCAGTGCGGATCAATGCACCGAAAGCCACTTGCGCGCGCGCTTCTGCGCCTCGGTGATCTCGGCCCGCGTCATGTGGCGCGAAATGTCCTGGCGGAAGCGCTTCGCATCGTCATTACCGCGCAATGCGGCGAGGTTGAACCACTTGTGCGCCTCGATCATGTCGATATCGACATCGCGGCCAGTGCAGTACATCAGCCCCAGTTCGTAGAGCGCATCGGCGCCGCCACCTTGTCCAACGCCTTCCGCCACGTCGTAGGCGGCAAATTCGAAGCGTGCCATTGGTCGTCTCCTGGCATCGTGTAGGGACCGGCGAAAGGCGCGATTGTGTCGCCAGCCGATCGGGCGGCGCGCTCACGGACGCGCCCTTGTCGTCGTGCCGCTGTTTTTTTTTACAACACGCCGCGACGATCGAAAGGATCTCAGAGGGCGGATGACAAATGGTAAAAGCCAAAGTGTTTTTATCGCTATTTCCGCGCTTTATGTATTTCTGCTCAATTGCAAATGCGTTTCAATCCGGCACGATAGACCCTCGACGCCCCAAAGCACCCGCCCGCGCGTCAATCATTCAGGTTCGGTTCAGCCGTCTGGTCGCAACCTCGTCACGGTCGCGCCATGCCGCTGCCGGCGGCGCGACGACGCTTTGTCGAAGGTGTGATCGAGGGAGCTACGCCGTGTTTCTCCGCCCGTTGTCCTGCCTTGCCATCGCCATGAGCCTCGCCGGATGCGCGGGCGAGCGAATGACGGCCCCGATGGCGCTCGGCTATCATGGCGGCGAAGCGACCGCACCCGGTACACCCGACACGCGCACCACTTCGACTTGGGAAACGCGCACGGCGAAGAAAGTTGCCGCACCGATTCCCGGCGCACCGATGAAGCAGACGCTCGGCGGCAAGGTGCTGTCCGCGATCGCCTTCGAGCGCGTCACCGGCATGAAGGCCGATCCGCGCCGCTTCAACGACCTGAGGTGAGCGGTTCCGCCGCGTTCAGGCTCGGCGGGATGGGCAACATCCGCCATTGGGATGTGCGATAGCCCTCCGGCCGCCAGAGATGCCGCCAGGGCACCTCCAGGGCTTTGCCCTCTGCCAGTGATGGGCGCCTGCCGGTATTGCCGGCCAGCATCGCCGGCAGTCCCGTAACGCCCTTTGCCGCCGGGTCCCAGACGAACGTCAAGCCATCCCGCATCAGATCCACACCATCAGGCATGAAACGTCGCGGACCGATGAGCACGAAACGCGCTGCCGGAAAATGCTGACGCAGGTTACCCGCCAGTTCGTCGTCGACGGCAAGGAACGTCGTGGTTTCCGATACGCCCTCGGCGCGCAGCGCGCTCGCCAGTCCATCGTAGGGGATGCCCCAACGGCATTTGCCGCAGACGGGATCGAGAACGAACATGTTGGCGAGACGCACCAGGAGCGCCAGCACGGCAATGCCCAGCGCCAACTTCGCGAAAACCGGCATACGCAACGCCGCACGCGGAGACCGCTTCGCGACGCCCATCAGCCAGATGATGCTGGTCACATAGAGCGGCATCAGAACGTGCATGGCGTAGCCGCCGATGCCGAGCGCCATCCCGCCGATCAAGGACCAGACGATGCCGAGCAGCAGCGTGGCGAGCACCAGCAGTTCGAGCGTCGAGCCGCTCGCAGGATCGTCTGCGATCTCAGCTGCCTCTGCGGCGCGTGATGATCGCAACGTCGCGAGCCGCCGCACATCCGCAGCCGCCGTCGCGAGATACCCCGGAAAGACTGCCGGCAGAATGGCGACCAGCGGCAGCAGATACATGATCGGGCCGCGCAGCGCATCCTTGGCGCCGACCAGACGATCCCCGACCCAGCCGCGTAGGCTCGGCTGGAAGATTTCGTTCCAATGCGCCGGATCGGAGAGCAGCCACAGCAGGTACGGCGAAGCGATTGCGAGGGCCAATGCGAAGGCCGCCACCAACGGGGCTGAGCGAATGCGGCGACGCACGTCGGCGAGCAACAGCGCAGCGCCCCACAGGCAGAGCTGATAGACGGCGAAGTTCGGCTCGGTGAGCAACCCAAGGCCTGCGATGACGCCGAACAGCAGATAGTCGGACCAACGGCCATGATCGTAAAGCCGCAGGAACGCATTGAGGGTCGCGGCGACGGCGACCATCGCCAGCACCTCGTGCGTAAAGCCTTCGTGATAGCGCCACGCGATCTGGTAAATCAGCGCCAAGCTCTCGACCGTGAGCAGGGCCCACAGACGGTCTGCGAGAATGCGGAATGCAGCAGTGTAGATGAGCAGTGCCGTCGCTAGCAGCGCCGCATATTTGATGGCGAGGAACGATACGACGCTCGGTCCCGTGAGCCGCTGCACGCTATAGAGCACCCAATCGTAGAGCGGCGGCTGGCGCGCTTCGTAGCCGAGACGAAGCTCTTGCACCATGATCTGCTCGAGTGTGTCGTCCTCACCGAGCACGTCGGACGCCAGCAGGCGAAAGCCGGCGTGCAGCACGATGTAGACGATCACGCCGATGGCGACTGTCCAAAGGCCACGGCTGCGCGTGTCGGCCGCCTCGCCACCGGTCATCACCTCGGCCCTGCCGCCCGCCATGCTCATGGCAACAGCACCGTCGAGCCGGTCGTCGCGCGGGCTTCAAGATCACGGTGAGCCGCAGCCGCCTCGCTCAGCGGATATGTCTGGTTGACGCTGATCTTCACCTTGCCGCTGGCGACGACGTCGAACAGGGCTTTGGCGCTGGCCACCAGATCGGCGCGCTTGGCGGTGTACGTGAACAGTGTCGGCCGCGTCGCGAACAGGGAGCCCTTGGCGGCCAGCAGCCCGAGGTCGAAGCCCTCGATCTTGCCCGACGCATTGCCGAACGAGACCCAGAGGCCGAACGGTTTCAGGCAATCGAGCGAACCCGGATAGGTGTCCTTGCCGATGCCGTCGTACACGACGTCGCAACCGTTGCCGGAGGTGAGCTCGCGCACCCGTTCGACGAAGTTCTCGCGCCGGTAATTGATGATGTGCGTGCACCCGGCGTCTTTCGCGAGCGCCGCCTTTTCGTCCGAGCCGACCGTGCCGATGATCGTCGCCCCGAGCGCCCGCGCCCACTGGCATGCGATGAGGCCGACGCCACCGGCCGCGGCGTGAAACAGCATCACCGTTTCAGCGCCGACCTTGAAGGTGCGGCGCAGCAGATATTCCGCCGTCATGCCCTGCAGCATCATCGCCGCAGCGGTCCGGTCGTCGATGCCGGCCGGGATTTTCACCAGCCGTTCGGCCGGGATCAACCGTTCCTCGGCGTAGGCGCCGATCGGGTTGGCATAGGCGACGCGATCGCCGATAGCGACGTCGCTGACGCCGACCCCGACCTGGGTGACGATGCCGGCACCCTCCATGCCGATCACCGACGGCAGTTTCGCCAACGGATAGAGCCCCGTGCGATGATAGGTGTCGATATAGTTGAGGCCGATGGCCGTGTGCTTGACGCGGACTTCGCCCGCCGCGGGAGCACTGACGTCGACGGTTTCGAACGTCATGACCTCGGGCCCGCCATAAGCCGCGATGCGGATCGCTTTCACCATCACCGTCTCCTCGCACGTTGTTCGTGCTTTTTGCGGGCAGATGAGTTGCAGCAACCGCAAACTGCCGGTCACACACGCGCCTTGACCCCGCCATGTCAGCCTTCTATGGGCTCGGGCCCAGGTTCACAAGAGGTTCTCATATGCCGAGCTTCAGCCGCCCGTTCCGGTCTTTTGGCGGTGCATTGCAGGTGCGCAATGCGGCGCTTACGGTTACGCTGGCCATCGCGGCCCTCATCGGCGGGTGCGCGGTGGCAGAAGCACCGGAACCACTGGCGAGCGGCAGCATGTCCTGTCTCGACGACAGCCCCGCGTGCATCGCCCAGCGCCAAGCCGCGTTGCGCCATTTGGTCTCCCGCAGTGATCGCCATTGGGTGCGCGATACGGCAAGCGTTGAAGCCTACGCCTCGGGCGTCCGCTTGTTCGCGTTCCAGAAAAAGAAAGCGGAGTTGACCTGCGACGAACTGATGGCCGGGCGGCGCGAGGCCGACGCCGCCGATGCAACCCTGCGCGGTCCGGGCGGCAAGCGGCTTTCACCGGCACAGATCTCGCGCGGTTCGATGTTCGCGGCGGAAGTGTCGAAGGAACTGAAACGCGAGCACGGGCGGCGCTGTCAGCGCGGATGATGCCGCGGATGTTGCCGGCTCAGTGAACTTTCGGCACGGCGCCCGCTGACGGGCGGTCGGCCATCACTGTCGTCGTCTTCGGCAACCGCAACGCCGACCACAGCGGCAGGTGATCCGATCCGACGGGCGTTCCGATCCGCTGCTCCAGCACCTCGATGTCTGGACTGGTGAACAGATGGTCGATCTGCACCTGCGGCAACGGCATGGCCGGCGGCCAGGCCGGCCAACTCGCCAGTTCGCGCTGCGGCGCGATCAACCCCGAGCCTTCGAGGAACTCGGTATAGCTCGCCGACAGCCGCGTCATGTTGAAATCACCGGCGACGATCACGGCCCCATCGAGCGAGCGCAACCGCTGCGCCAGACCTTCGAGTTGCGCGCGATGCCAGTCGTGGCGGCGGCTCGGTCGATAGATGTGGGTGCCGACCACCGTCACCATCGGTCCGGCCACACCGCCGTCTTCCCCGTCACTCGTGCGGAACTCGGCCCACACCAGAGGCGGCGACGAGAGCCCCGGCATCACCGTACCAGACCGGTTGAAGGGATGGCGCGACAGAAGCACTTGCGAACACGCCCACTCGTGCGCGCAACTGACCTGGAACGGGTAGGCGCGCCGCAAACGGTCGAGCAGCTCGACCTTTTCGGGGCCGAACTCGGACAGCACGACCACGTCGGCGTCGGCGCGCGACACATAAGCGAGGAGCGCATCCGTCCGGTCATTGTTGTGGAAGGTGTTGATCGCCAGAACCCGCAGCACCCGCGCGCCATCGCGTTCGCGCGCGCCCGGCACACCGTTGACGGCTTGCCAGTTGAGCCGCGTGACGCCCGGCTGCTCGCGCGCGTCGAGGGTCATCAGCGACGGCGTCACCAACACACCGCCGAGCGCACCGCCGAGGAACATCAGCCGACCGCGCTGCAGCAACAGCGTCACCCCGGCGATCAGCGAAGCGGCGAACGCATGGCGTGCCAATGGCGCCGCAATATCGAGAACCGGCCAGATGTGCCGCAGCACGGTCATCCACAGCACCGCGCCGCCGACCACCAGCGTGATCCAAGCGAGCAGCGTCGCGAGCCCCCTGCCGCGCTCCGCCAGCACGAACCCGACAATCGACCGAACCAGACGACGCAACATCACCGACCTCGCGTAACGCCCCGACGCGCGCTCGAACCGCACCCCGCACCGGCCGGTGCTGTGCACCGAAGGTGCCTGGCCAGCCGGCGGCAACGAGCTATTGAGCCTCCAAACGAGCCGAGCCCGGCACGAATGGTTGAGGAAACGTTAATGTCCCTTTTCCCGGACGTCGAGATGTGCAAGTCGCGTGCCTGCCGCCGACACCGCGTGTTGCATCGGGTATCTTGTTTGCCGGCCCCGGCACACCACATCGCCCGGACGGGTCGACGGGACAGGTGCCGGCCAGACCGCGCTTGCCATGGCCGCGACAACTCTGGCATCTCTCGATCCCAGATTGCCAAGGGGGGCGGTTGGCCGACCACGTCGCGGCGGCATGTGAGGGAGACCGGTCCTAGATGGGCTTTCAGGACTACGCCGACGCCATCATCACCTTCGTGCGCGACAACCCGAGCTGGATCGCGCCGATCATCTTCGCGCTCGCATTCGGCGAGAGCATCGCGTTCGTTTCTCTGGTTCTGCCGTTCTGGGGCATGCTGGTCGCCATCGGCAGCATGATCAGCGGCGGCGACATGACGACGTTCGTCGTCATCTGGATCGCCGCCAGCATCGGCGCCGCGCTCGGCGACTGGGTCTCATACTGGCTCGGCTACCACTTTCACGATCGCATAGCGGAGATGTGGCCGCTGTCGCGCTACCCCGATCTGCTGCCGAAGGGGCACGCCTTCATGGAGAAGTACGGCGTCTGGGCGATCGTGCTCGGACGCTTCTCCGGTCCCTTCCGCGCATCCGTGCCGATCGTCGCCGGGGCGACTCAGATGAACCGGCTGCACTTCCAGATCGCCAACTGGAGCTCGGCGTTCCTCTGGGCCCTCGTGCTGCTGCTGTTCGGCGACGGTATCGGCCAGTTGCTCGGCTGGTTGCGGCAGTGGCTCGCCTGGTGATCGCGTCTGATGACGAAACGGCTCAGGCTTTCGTGAGGACGGCGAGGCGGGCGTAATCGCGATAGAGGCTGCGATAATCGAGACGCGCGCCACCCTCCGCCGCCACCTGCCGCAGTACCGTTTCGAGATCGGCGCGTGGCGTCACCGAGAATTTGGCGAGCCATGCGTGCAGCCCGTTGCCGAACCAGCGCGGCAGGCCCGTCTGCATTCCGAAATCGACGATGTGCAACGAGCCGCCGGGCGCCACCGCGGCCAGCGCCTGCCGTGCCGCGTCCTGCCAGGGCGGGATCATCGACAGCGCGTACGAGACGAATACGCGGTCGAAGGCGGACACGCCGAACAGCGCGTGCGGTGAAAAGTTCGAGGCATCGGCCTGCGCCAGTTTCACGCGATCCTGCAAACCGGCGCGCTTGATGCTGGCGGCCGCTGTTTCCAGCATCATTTCGGAAATGTCGAAACCATAGAGCCGCGCCGCGGGATAGCGGCGTGCCGCGAGAATGAGGTTGCGGCCGGTACCGCAGCCCGCTTCGAGGATCGAACCGCCCGGCGGCGGCTGCAATCCATCGAGCATCGTATCGCGACCGAGCAGATAGTACTTGCGCGTCGCATCGTAGACATACCGCTGGTAGCGGTAGATGGCGTCCATGTGCGCCGCAGCGCTCCCACCCTCCATCTGCGCCACCGACACCGCCTCTCTCACGCCACCAGTTTGTAGAGATGGAACCCGCCGTAGATCGACGAGCGGTCGCGCAGCGTCATGGCGCGGCAGGCCTCGGCATCATAGGCGAAACGCGACAGGATGGCGTCCGGCACGCGGCCCGGCAGGATCGTTTCTTCGCCCGCCGTGCGGAAGATGACGCGAGCGCCGGGGCGTGCCGTGCGTGCGATCTCGGTCCACAGCGCCGTCAACTGCGCGTCCGTCATCCAGTCCTGCGCATCGAGCAGAACGTAAGCGTCGCACGAGGCGGCCTGAAGCCCGGCAAGGTGCTCGGTGAACGATGCATGCACCACGGCGACATTGTCGGCGCGCGCCTTCAACTGCGGGAACGTGTTGCGGTCGAGGTACGGCGGCAGAGGACCCCGTCCGTTCGCCGCATAGCCGCGACCGAAGGCCTGCCACGCGAAGTAGTTGTCGGCGAGATCGAAATCGCAGGCGAGGCGCGCTAGACGGGCGCGCAGCACTTCCGCCATGTGCGGGGCGTCGCCCTTCAACGCCTCGAATTGCGACGGCGGGATGCCGAGCCCGAACAGCGCCGCCGGCTTGCCGACCAACCAGCGGATGTGGCGCTTGTCGAACAGGGGCGCCAGTTCCTTGTCGAAGATGCGGCGCTGTTCTTCCCTGCTGCCGGCTTCGAGCATGCGGCGCGGATCGCGGCCGTGCGCGCGCGCCAGCAGGTGCCCGGCGGTGATGAAGCGGCCGAGCAGGCCGTGGCGATAGACGTTGCGGCCGAAATAGCCGATGCGGCGGCGGCCGAGCAGATCGCGGCGATCCCAATAGTTGCGCGTCGTTTCGTCGAGGTGGTGGCGCAGATGGTCGTGGTAGGCGTCGACGTTTTCACGAGAGGCCGCGTTGGCAAAGAAGCGGTGGAACTGGCCGTAGCCCGGCAAATGCTTCAGCGCCGCGATCTTCAAGCGGTTGAACGCGACGTGCGCCGGATTGAGGTCGATCGCCGTGATCTTGACGTCGGCACTGGCGAGGTAGCTCAACACGTTGCAGCCGCCCGACGCGATGGCGACCAGATGCTCGCCATCCTGCAGTTGCAGCGCCTCGAGATCGACGACCGGATCCTCCCAGATCTGCGGATAGACGAGCCCTGAGAATGCGAGCGTGAACAAGCGCTCCTGCAGCCCCTGCTTCGACGTCGGCTTGTGACGATGGACAGCCTGCCGAAGGCGCGTGTTGCGCGGTTGCGCGCCCGCCATGTCGCCAGTCGTCACCTGCTCCGTGCTTGCCATGTACCGCGCTTCCTTGCCCAAATCCTGTCAACCCTCGCCGATTCCCATACACCCTTCGCGTCATGAGGGTGCGGGCCACGACGCTCCTACCTTGGTCGGCGGACTTTCGCCTTACGAGTGTCATGTTGCGGTTCTGTGACAACTCGGCGGGCCATGCAAGCATGACCGTGCGCGGGATGCGGTTGGCAGACGACGACATGCGGCCATAAGGCGACAGGTCGGGAAAAATCGCCAGTCCGCCGCGTCGCCTCGGGATGATGCCCCGTTGACGTAATGCCGCCACGTCACGACGTCACACACCGGTGAACGATGCGCGCCGGCTGGAGCGGTTCTGCCCCTGCCGATTGCATCGAATCACACTCTGGAACAAGACGTTCGAGCAGGCGCGGTTTCCCGACGCCATTCCACCCGGGCTGAGCCTGCTCCGACCCAACTCGCGGCATCGGCCGCCTTCTGACCGAACGGCGGACCCATGATGTCCCTGACTGCTGGTGCTGCCCAGGCCGAAGCCGGCGGATGGATCGCGAACGTTCTCGCCTTCGTCACCGAGCATATTGCCTATGCGGAACCGATCGTTTTCGTGCTGGGGCTCGCGGAAAGCATCGTCTTCCTGTCGCTGCTCGTGCCGTCCACTGTGCTGTTTCTCGGCATCGGCGGGCTCCATAACGCCGCGGGCGGTCATTTCGTGCCGCTGTGGCTCTCGGCCGCGGCCGGGGCCTTCGTCGGCGACGTGTTGTCCTATGCCCTCGGCCGCTACCTGCGCGAGGACGTCGCCAACATCTGGCCATTCACCAAGAAGCCCGAGTGGTATGTGCTGGCGCGCGCGTTCTTCAAGAAGTGGGGCGTGGCGGGGGTCATCGGATCGAAGTTCCTCGGCATGATGCGGCCTTTCGTGCCCGTTGTCGCAGGCGCGGCGTCAATGCCGTGGCCGGCGTTCCTGCTCGCCAGCGCCGCCTCCTGCCTGCTCTGGTCGGCGGCGTTCCTCGGGCCAGGGCACGGCCTCGTCCAGATGTTCCGCTGACCAGAATGGACGGTGAGGGGTGATTTCGGCGGCGCACGGGGCGCGGTGCGAGCCCGCGTGAGACTTGCGCACCGCGGCCGGATCGCTTAGACGACAGGTCCGATCGAGGCTGAGCCACGGCTCGCCCTCCTCCAACCGACAATTCATCGTCAAGGTACGTGACATGGCCGCCGCCCGTTCGTCTCGCTCGCTCCGCAACGCCGAGACCCGCCGCAAGAAGAACGCTCATGCCATTCCGCGCGCCAAGGTGACGCGCAGCCAGGGCAACACCGCCGCCGGCCGCAAGCGCCTGAAGAAGCTCGCCGCCAAGGCGATGAACGCCCGCGTCAAGGCCGCGCAGGCCACCGCCGCCACCTGAGAGCGCGGGCATTGGGCGCCGGCCCACTTCTGAACACGCACCGGGTATCCAGGGCACCAGAACCTGCTTGAAGCCGGACGCTGGCGGCTGGTTCCGGGCGTGATTTTTCGTGTCGAACGAACCGGCGGCCTTCTCGATTTCGAATGTTGCTTCTGCATGCCAGCGCCACGACCGATTGATTTCGGTTCGGCATGCCGGCGACCGGTCTTGGTCTTGCGCGGCCGCCTCACCGGCCCCGCGGCAGATGCCGCCTCGCAAATGCGGGACGCTGTTGCTTGGTGGTGCGAGGCGATATCAATCAACGGGGTGCGCACACCGCCGAGCGGCTTGGGTGGATCTGTGCGCCCTTCTGCCTGCGTCTTGGAGGTTTAGACTTCTAGCCGTCGTCGTCGACCTGTAACAATCCGCTGCCCCGTCAACGTAGGATTACCGAAGTGACGCCGTCGCAGTCCCAATCGGAGCAGATTGCTCAATTGATGCGCCGGGCCAACGCCGGTGACGAGAGTGCTTACCGCCATGCCCTGACATTGCTCGCTCCACGCATCCGAGCTGTGGTAGCGCAAGGCTTCAGGTCCTTTGGCTACGGCACGGATGATGTCGAGGACGTGGTGCAGGAAACCCTGCTGACGATCCATTTGAAGCGACAGACGTGGGATCAGAGCCAGCCGCTCGGCCCATGGCTGAAAGCCATCGCGCGCAACAAGCTGATCGACCATCTGCGCCGGCGCGGCCATCGCCAGATGGTGAATATCGACGATTTCGCCGACATCCTCGCGCAGCCGTCCGAGGTGTCGCGCGCCGCAGAGACGATGGATGGCCGCACCCTGCTCGAAACCTTGAAGCCGCGCGACCGGTCGATCGTCGAGGCGATGTCGATGGAGGGCCGCTCATCGCGCGAGGTCGCCGAGAAGCTCGGCATGACGGAAGGCGCCGTGCGCGTCGCATTGCACCGGGCGCTGAAGTCGCTCGCCGCGCGCTACGGGAGGTCGTGAACATGCGCACCGACGACCTCATCCGGGCGCTGGCCAACGACGTGGGCACCATGGCGCCCCCGCCGCAGCGCACAGTTTCCTTAGCCGTTCTCGCCGGGCTGCTTATCGCGGTACCGTTGTTCCTGGTCGCTTTCGGCGTCCGCGGCGACATTGCGCGCATCATCTCGTCGTGGCGGTTCGATCTCAAGATGGTCGCGACACTAGCCCTCGCTATCGCGGCGTTCGCCGCGGCCCGCCGTCTGATGCGGCCCGACACCGACCCGCGTGCCGCGCTCGCGCCGCTGCTCGTCGGTCCCCTACTCTTGCTTGCGGGGCTCGGCGTCGAACTCGCGACAGTGCCGGCGGATAGGTGGGCGGCAACCATGCTCGGCAACAACGCACTCGTCTGCCTGACGGCGGTGCCGCTGTTGTCGACCGCACCGCTCGCGGCGCTGCTCTATGGGATGCGCAACGGTGCGCCGGCGTCGCCCGCGTGGGCGGGGGCCGGGGCGGGCCTGCTCGCCAGCGGGCTCGGCGCTGTTCTCTACGCGACGCACTGTACCGATGATTCGCCGCTGTTCGTCGCAACCTGGTATTCGATCGCCATTCTTGCCGTCACCGGCGTTGGCGCGCTTCTCGGCAGCCGCCTGCTGCGCTGGTAGCTCCGTCGCCTTCAGCGCCCTTCGTAGGCGGCTTGCAGAACGCCCAGGTCGATTTTGACCATCGGCATCATCGCCGCCATGACGCGCTGCGATTTCTCCCGGTCGGGGTCTTTCATCATGCCGGCAATGGCGCGCGGCACGATCTGCCACGTCATGCCATAACGGTCGGTAATCCAACCGCATTGCATCGGTGTGCCGCCGTCGAGCAGCGCCGCCCACAAGCGGTCGATCTCTGCCTGCGTGTCGCAATTGACGATGAACGATACGGCCGGTGAGAACTGGTAGTAAGGCCCGCCGTTCAGCGCCAGATACGGCTGGCCCGCAAGCGTGAACTCGACCACCATGGCTTTGCCGCCGGGCCCGGGAACGACCGTCTCGACGCGCGACTCCGGCAGCAATGAAACATAGAAGTTTGCGGCCTCCTCGGCCTTGCCGTCGAACCACAGGCACGGCGTGATCTTTGCGTCAGCCATTCGTCTCGCTCCCGGCCTGGTAGACCACATCGAACCCGCCATAGATCATGCGCTTGCCGTCGAACGGCATGTCGACACCTTCGTCCAATTTCATGCGCGGATCGGCCATCACCTTGGGATGCGCGGCGTCGCGCACCTCCTTAGACGGCCAAATGACCCACGAGAAGACGATGACTTCGCCCTCCTCGGCCTTCACCGAGCCCCAGAAGTCGGTCCACTTGCCGCGTGGAACATCGTCGCCCCAGCATTCGACGACCTTGATCGCGCCGTGCTCGATGAAGATCGGTCCGCCCAGCGCGGCGAGCGCGCGGTAGGCCTCTCTCTCGGCCGCCGGGACCGGCACGACATATCCGTCGACATAGGGCATCGTCGGTCTCCTTGTTGTCGCGTTGGGACCGGGCGCTCGCTCACGCCGTCGAGGCGACGCCATCGGGCCCGCTGCCGGTGACGAAACTAGCATCCATCCAGAACGGTTCCCAGTGATGCCCGTCGGGGTCCTCGAACGAGCGGCCATACATGAATCCGTGATCCTGCTTCGGCCCCGGGTCTGCCTTGCCGCCGGCCGCGACCGCCACGTCGACGATTCGGTCGACCTCAGCGGCACTCGCCATGCTGAGCGCTATCAGAACGGAACTCGTCGTCTTCGGGTCGGCGATCGGCTTGGC
>JBKBNR010000020.1:0-1569 GCA_046295315.1 Hyphomicrobiaceae bacterium | reverse complement strand
TGGCGGTGAACATGCGATACTTCGGGTGCGTCAGCAGCATCACATAAATGGTGTCGGACAGCACGATGCACGTCGCGGTGTCGTCGGAGAACTGCGGGTTCTTCCGCCCGCCGATCGCCTCGTAGAAGGCGGTCGATTTCACCAGATCCGAGACCGGCAGATTGACGAAGATCATCGTGGCCATGGCTGTCTCCCGCAAACGCTCTCCCAGTGGCAGCTGGCCCAACCGCAGCACCGCCATGAGTTCCGCGGTGCGGGCGCAAGACTGCGCGAGCGCACCTTGGCCCTCAGCGTCAGATCCCGAGCTTCTTCTTCAGGATCTCGTTGACCGCTGCCGGGTTGGCCTTGCCGCCGCTCTGCTTCATCACCTGACCGACGAACCAGCCGAGCATCGACGGTTTTGCCACCACCTGCGCCACCTTGTCGGGGTTGGCCGCGATGATCTCGTCGACGGCCTTTTCGATGGCGCCAGTGTCGGTCACCTGCTTCATGCCGCGCGCTTCGACGATCTCGGCCGGGTCACCGCCCTCGCTCCAGACGATCTCGAACAGGTCTTTGGCGATCTTGCCCGAGATGGTGCCGTTGGAAATAAGATCGACGATACCGCCGATCTGCGCCGCGGAAACGGGGCTGTCGGTGATGTCGTGGCCCTCCTTGTTGAGCCGCCCGAGCAACTCGTTGATGACCCAGTTGGCGGTGAGCTTGCCGTCGCGCCCCTTGGCCGCGGCTTCAAAGAAATCGGCGCGCTCACGCTCCGCCACCAGTACGCTCGCGTCGTAGGGCGAGAGACCGAACGCCTTGATGAACCTTGCCGCCTTCTCGTCCGGCAGTTCCGGCAAATGCTGCTTCAAATCGTCGACATAGCTCTGCGTGAACTCGAGCGGCAGCAAATCGGGATCGGGGAAGTAGCGATAATCGTGCGCCTCTTCCTTCGAGCGCATGGAGCGCGTCTCGCCCTTACCCGGATCGAACAGTCGGGTCTCCTGGTCTATCGTGCCGCCACTCTCGATAATGTCGATCTGCCGGCGCGCCTCCACGTCCACCGCCTGGCCGATGAAGCGGATCGAGTTGACGTTCTTGATCTCGCAGCGCGTGCCGAACGATTCACCGGGGCGACGCACCGAGACGTTGACGTCGGCGCGCAGGTTGCCCTTTTCCATGTCGCCGTCGCAGGTGCCGAGATAACGCAGGATGGTGCGCAGCTTCGTCACATACGCCTGCGCCTCCTTCGATGACCGCAGATCCGGCTTCGACACGATCTCCATCAGCGCCACGCCCGAGCGATTGAGATCGACATAGGTGTAATCCGGGCTCTGGTCGTGGATCGACTTGCCGGCGTCCTGTTCGAGGTGCAGCCGCTCGATGCCGACGCGCTTCGAGGCACCATCCACCTCGATCTCGATCTCGCCCTCGCCGACGATCGGCTGCTTGTACTGGCTGATCTGATAGCCCTGCGGCAGGTCGGGGTAGAAGTAGTTCTTGCGGTCGAACACGGATCGCAGGTTGATCGCCGCCTTGAGGCCGAGCCCGGTGCGGATGGCCTGCGCGACGCATTCCTCGTTGATCACC
>JBKBNR010000019.1:0-15856 GCA_046295315.1 Hyphomicrobiaceae bacterium | reverse complement strand
GGGGCGGCTGCGGCTGTCCCGGAACCGCGCCAGTGTGTACGCCGCGCTGCGGTGCGGTGCCGGTCGGCAAGCCGATCACAGGCGGCCGTCCCGGCGGCAGCGGCGCTTGATGTGTAGCCGGACCCGTCGCGGGCGGTGGCGGCAGTGGCGCAGGTCCCGGCGGCAGAATGCCGAACTCCGCCTGCGGAACCGGTGGCCGTTGGAAGGCGGGCGGGCGCGGGGCGGGTGGTGGTCCGGGTGGCGGCGGCATGGTCGCCTGTCCGGGCCCGACCCCAGCCTCGTCGGTCGGCGCTGGCGAGCGGTCGGCGGCTGGCGGGGGGCGGTCGACCGTGTCCCCCCGTTGCTGCGGTGCTGGTTCGGGCGGCCGCGGCCGCACGGCACCGGGTGGCGACGGTCGCTGCGCGGGCGGCGCCGGTTGCGGCATATAGGTCGGCGGTTCAGGTTCGGCCTCGGCAGCCGCGGCTGCTTGCTGGTCGGCATCCGGCCGGGCCGTTGCGGCGCTGATGCGCTCGAACTCGGCTTGCGTCTCGGCCTCCGCCGCCGCGAGCGCGTCGCTCTTGCTTGCCGCCTCCCGGCTTGCCGCCTCGCCGGAGCCCGCAGCTTGCGTTTCCGCTTTGGCCGGCGGGCGCATTTCGGAAAGGCCGGGAGCGATCCGCCCCTGCACGCGCTGTCGTGCCGATTCCAGGATATCTTCGGCGCTGGTCTGGTTGTGATGCGAAATCGGCGCGCGCGGCTCGGCATCGCTTGACGGTCGAGCCTGCTGCGCTGGCGGCGAAGTTTGCGCCTTCGCCGCCGGTGCCGCAGCGGTGGCTGTCTGTTGTGCCGCAGCTTCGGCGCGCTGGGCTTGCAACGCGGCGGCCTGCTGCAAGGCGCGGATGGCTGTTTCAAACGTCATGCCGTGCGCGCGCAGGAGGCCAGCGGAAGCACTCTTGCCCTCGCCGACGATGGCCGCCAGCACGATGGCGCCGTCGATTTCGTTGCGCCGACCCTCGGCGGCGGCGGCGGCCGCTTGCAGGATGTCCTTCAGTTCCGAAGCGATCCGCAGTTCCGAAATCGGGCTCTGCGTGACGGACGCTTCCATGCGGCCGATGTGGCTCGAAATGTCACCCTTGAGCGTATCGATTTCGACGCTGCTGATCGACATCACCAGCGCCGCGTCAGGGTCTTCCGTCAGCGCCAGCAGAAGGTGCTCCAGCGCCACCTCGCGGTGCTGCTGGGCACCGGCATACGTGGCGGCACGTGTCAGCGTCGCCATCAGGTTGGCGGAGAGCGGGATTCGGCCAAGTGCGTCGACGATATTGCTCGACATCGCCCGCCACCCTCCCTCGCTCGCGACGAATCTCTGCATCGACGAACAGGTTAGCCCATCGAACTGTCAGCCGCATGTGGCAACGCCGCGCCATCAACGGTTTCAGCAGATGACATCTGCCTGAGGATTAGGGCCTAATCGTCGCCAATTATTGTTGCGTTTCGGGCTGTTTCACCAGTTCGCCCGACAGGCCCTTGGCGATCAGCGCGCGGGTGTTGTCGATGCCGTAGAGCTCGATGAACGAGCCGAACCGCGGACCCTGGCTCGAACCCAGCAGCACTTCATAGATCGCCTGAAACCAAGAGCGCAGTGTTTCCTTGGTGTAGCCGTTCGACTTCCCGGCCTCGAACACGATGTTCTGCAACTGCGCCGCATCGGTGCCTTCAGGCACGTTCGCCAGCGCCTGGTCGAGCGCGGTGAGCGCCGCGCGCTCGGTGTCGTCGGGGGCGCGAAACGTCTTCGTCGGCGCGACGAAGTCCTCGTAGTAACGGACCGCGTAGCCGGCCAGATGATCGAGCAAGGGGTGCTGCTCGGCCGTCGCGCCCGGCGCAACGCGGCGGATGAAGCCCCACAGAACGTCTTTGTCGTGGGCGTTCGATGCCGCGACGAGATTGAGCAGCAGAGCGAACGTGATCGGCAAGTCGGCGGTCGGGGGCGCGCCGGTGTGGATGTGCCACGCCGGGTTGTCGAGCCGTTGCTTGGCATCCTGCGCCGGATAGGCGGCGAGAAATTGCAGATATTCGTCGACGGCGCGCGGAATGACGTCGAAGTAGAGCCGTTTCGCCGCCTTCGGCTTCTGGAACATGTAGAGCGACAGACTTTCCGGCGATGCGTACTTCAGCCACTCTTCGATGGTCAACCCGTTGCCCTTCGACTTCGAAATCTTCTGCCCCTTTTCATCGAGGAAAAGTTCGTAGTTGAAGCCTTCTGGTGGCGTGCCACCGAGCGCCTTGCAGATGCGCGACGACAGCGTCACCGAGTCGATCAGATCCTTGCCCGCCATTTCATAATCGACGCCGAGCGCCGTCCAGCGCATCGCCCAGTCCGCCTTCCACTGGCACTTGACGCGGCCGCCGGTGACCAGCGTTTCGATGGTCTCGCCGGTCTCGGGCTCGATGTAGGTGACCGTGCCTCTGGCCGGATCGCGGGCGATCATCGGCACCTGCAGCACCTTGCCGGAGACGGGCGACACGGGCAGGAACGGGGAATATGTCGCCTGCCGCTCAGGCCCGAGCGTCGGCAGGATGATGGCCATTACCTCGTCGTAGACGGCGAGCATGCGCAGCAGCGTCGCGTCCATCTGCCCCGAGCGATAGCATTCGGTCGCCGAGAAGAACTCGTACTCGAAGCCGAACTGATCGAGGAAGGTTTGCAGCCGTGCGTTGTTGTGATGCGCGAAACTGGCGTGCGTTCCGAAGGGGTCGGGAACGCTGGTCAACGGGCGATCGAGCGCAGCGGCGAGAACCGACTTGTTCGGCACGTTGTCGGGCACTTTGCGCAGTCCGTCCATATCGTCGGAAAAGCAGATCAGCCGCGTTTTCCAGCGGCCTTCGGTCAGCACCTCGAAGGCGTGCCGCACCATGCTGGTGCGCGCCACCTCGCCGAACGTGCCGATGTGCGGCAACCCCGAAGGACCATATCCGGTCTCGAAGATGACGGTCTTTTGCGCGGCCCCCGGCAGCTTTTCCAGCCGCTTGACGAGGCGGCGCGCTTCCTCGAACGGCCACGCCTTGGCGTCGGCCAGAATGTCAGCGGGAAAGGCTGTGATAACGGCATCGGTCATGGGGAAAGTCCGCGGATGTGGCGCCCGGCGGCGCGAAAGGAGCGGCACCGTATGTTTCGGCCGGCGCCACGTCAATGTTTGCGGGGCCAGCTTGCGGCCGGCCGTGAACTCTCTACATAGAAGCGCGCGCGGCCGCCTTTTTGGATCAGCCGGCACCGACCACCGAGAACGAGGAACCGATGCAAACGCCGCTGCAGCCCGAGCAGGCTCTGATCTATGCCATGATTACTGTCTCGGCGGTGGACCGCAAAATCTCCGACGACGAATTGGCCCGCATCGGTTCCATCGTCAAGGAACTGCCGCCGTTCCGCAACTTCGACAGCAACTGGCTGCTGCACGAGAGCCAGGAGTGCGGCAAGATACTTGGCAAGGATGGCGGCATGCGCCGCGTCCTCGATCTCGTCACGGCGAGCTTACCCGAGCGCCTTCGTGAAACCGCTTACGTTCTGGCGGCCGAAGTCGCGGCGAGCGACCAGCGCATCGCGTCTGAAGAAATTCGCTTTCTCGATCTGCTCGCCGACGCCCTGTCGCTCGACAAACTCACCTGCGCCGCATTGGAGCGCGCCGCGACGGCACGTCACCAGAGCGTGTAGGCCTCAGGTAAAGCCGCCAGAGAGGGAAAGCGCCGCCGCTCCGGCAATGATCGCCATGATCGAGGCTGTGAGCATCGGCAATCCGGCCGCACGACCGCCGGCGCTCCACGCGAGAGCGGCCTTGGACACCGTGTTGACGGCAACGACCGTCAGTATGACCTCAGCGGCAACCGGGGCCGTGACACCGGCGCCGACTTGGCGCGCCATCGCGAGTGTCATGGCGTCGACATCGCCCATCCCAGAAATAACGGCGAGTGCCAGCAGTCCGCTCGCACCGAATCTACCGGAGAGGAGTTTCGTCGCCAGCATGATGAGGGCCAGAATGGCGCCGAACTTGAGCACCGTGCCGAGTTCGAAGGGGTTCTCGAGTTCGATCCCTGTGGAGGCGTTCGCGTTCTGTGCGTGATGCCACACCGACAAAGCCGCCCAGCCGGCAAGAACGAGAGCCGCGGTGAGCAGCGGCGACACGAGAGACCGGGCGAGCTGAGGGCTGAGCAAAGCGACGACGACGACGACACGCGCCAGCATCGTCGCGCCGGCCGCCAGTGCGCCAGCCGTGAACAGGCCGGACAACTCCGGTTGCTCCTTGGCGCGGCGCGCGAGTGTCAACGTGACCGCCGTCGATGACACGAAGCCGGCCGCAACGCCGGTCAGGATCACCCCTTTCTCGTGACCGACCAGTTTCACCGCGATGTATCCGGCGAACGAAATCGCCGCGATCAGCACTGTCATCAGCCAGATTTCGTGGGGGTTCAGTCCGGCAAGTTCTGCCAACTCACGGTTGGGCAGCACCGGCAACGCCACGAACGTCATGGCGAGAAGTACGAGGGCAGAGCGCAGTTCGGTCCAGGTGAGACGTTGCATCCATTCGTGCAGCGCGCGCTTCAGCGCCAGCAGCGCCGTCACCGCCACTCCGGTCGCCGCCGCGACTTGAAGGTCACCGACCGCCGCGTAGGCCCCGAGCGAAAACGCCAGCATGGCGGCGACCACCGTGGTGACGCCGAACGTGCCCTCGAAGTTCGTTTCACGGAATCGGTAGAAGGCTACGATGGCGGAGAATGCGACGAAGGCAGTGCCGAGCGCGATCGCCCCTCCCGTGGACAAGAACGCGGCATCGCCGCCGCGAGCGAGCAGCCCCCAAATGCCGCCGAGCAACCCGCCGAGCGCGTGCGTGCGCAGGCCTGCCGAGCGGCCGCCCTCCCGTTCAGCGCGCTCCTGCCAGCCGCGTTCGAGCCCGATCAGCAGACCGAGAGCGAGGGCAACGGAGAGGCGCTGGAACAGTTCGAGAGTGTCGGCCATGTGCCGGTTCAAGATTCAGGGTTCGAGGTTCTGGGAATTGCGGCGAGCGTTGACGCTTTCGACGAAGGCGGCGATGGCATCGGCGGCGCGCGCCATGTTTTCACGCCGCGTCGTGCCGTGGCCGCCGCGCGGACCGAGATCGTGATCGCCATCGCGCACGAATACAACCTCGACACGCGGAGAGAGTGCATAATCTTCGACCTCGGCACGCGAACCGAACGGGTCACGCTCGCCCTGCACGATCAGCATCGGCACAGCGGTGTCAGTCAGGTGTGAGGTGCGGATTTTCTCCGGCATGCCCGGTGGATGGAACGGATAACCGAGGCAGACCACGCCTGTGACCCGGCCGGCATCGAAGAGTACTGACGCCGCCATGCTGGCGACGCGCCCGCCGAGTGATTTGCCGCCGATGAACAGGGGTGGCGCGGCTTCGCCATCGCGCGTAGCTAAGATGTCGACTGCCGCGAGGTACTCGGCGATCAAGTGTTCCGCTTTCGGCGGCGGACGGCGCTTACCCCCTCTGCGCCGCGCCGCCATGTAGGCGAACTCGAAGCGTGTCACGGCCATGTTGCGTGCCGCCAGCAGTTCCGTCATCCTCTCCATGAATGGGCTGGTGACGGGCGCGCCGGCTCCATGCGCCAGCAGCAGCCGCGCGATCGGCGGAGCAGTGGCGGCGGGTGTATCGAACAGCCCCACCGTGGGGCCACCGAGATCGTCTGAACCCATCTTTCGCCTCGTCGATTGCCCGGGAGCCAACTGTAGCCCGGGCGGCATCATTCCCAATCGACTGTTGCCGTTCAGCCGCAGTGGTTGATCTGTATTTCGGCAGGACCCCAATTTCGCCCAATCCGGCGATAAGGTCTTGCGGATTGGTTAATCTCGAGTCCGGGAGGGCTCCAACCGGCCGAACCGCGGAGGGCCTATGCCTCGAACTCGGATGGTATCCAAGGCGCTGACGTGTTTGAGCGGGCTCGCAGCGGCATCCACCCTCGTCATGGTTCTGCCGCCCCTGGCGCACGCCAGCACTGGTGTGAACGGCATCCGACAGGCCAGCTATTCGCCTGTCGTCCTGACCGTCGAGACCGACGAGCACGCCGCCGTCGGTAATCGCATCGCCGCGTTCGGGGCCGGGCTCGGCGCCGTCTGGCCGGCACCGCCGCGTCCAGAGATCGAACCCGCTGATGCCTACGTCCCGTCGGCGGACGACGCCATCGGTCAACTCATCGAGATCAAACTGAAAAAATACGCCGCGACCGTGAACCGGCCCGCGAAAAAGAGCCCACGACTCGATTTCGACGGCCGGATGCGACTGACGGCACCACGCGGTGCCGAGCGGCCGACGCGTTGGCCGGTCGCCCGCAAGGCCTACAGCGATACCGCGGTGAGGGCCGAAAGCCGGGCGATACGCCTCGCGGCAGCCGAGGCCGATCGCATGGCCCATGCCGAGGCAACGGCCGCTAGTGCCGCTGGCTTGCCGCCGTTGCCGGTGCGCAAGCCGAAGTCGGCCCTGCCCGCAAAGCTGCTGTTCGGCGGCGCGCGCTCGGCGGCGCCGCTGGCTCCGCGCGCCATCGGCTTCTATTCGCGTGGCTGCCTCGCGGGGGCGCAGGCGATGCCGATCGACGGACCGGCATGGCAGGTCATGCGGCTGTCGCGCAATCGTAATTGGGGACATCCCAAGCTGATAGGTTTCCTCGAAGCCCTCGCCAAGGAAGCCAAGGCGGAGGACAATTGGCCGGGCCTGCTGGTCGGCGACATTTCGCAGGCGCGGGGCGGCCCGATGCTGACCGGGCATTCGAGCCATCAGGTCGGCCTCGATGCCGACATCTGGTTCACGCCTATGCCGGGCCGCCGCCTGAGCGAGAAGGAGCGCGAAACGCTATCGGCCACCTCGATGATTTCAGGCCCGACGTCGATCAACCGCGAGGTGTTCACCGACGAGCACCTGCTGCTGGTCAAGCGCGCCGCCTCGCATGCCGACGTGGAGCGCATCCTCGTCCACCCGGCGATCAAGAAGGCGATGTGCGAAGCGTCGGGGACGGATCGCAAATGGCTGGAAAAGGTGCGGCCGATCCATGGGCATCACTATCATTTCCACATCCGCATGGCGTGCCCGAAAGAAAGCCCGAACTGCCGGGGTCAGGCGCCGGTGAAGACGGGTGACGATGGGTGCGGCAAAGAGCTCGACGACTGGTTCGCCTTGTTGACGCGCCCGCCCGCGCCGCCGCCGCCCGGATACAAACCGCCACCGCCGAAACCGCCGATCACGCTCGACGACCTGCCGCCGGAGTGTCGCGTGGTGCTGAACGCGGGCACCGGCTCAGCGGAGGGCCGCGAAGCCGACCTCATCAACGCCAGCATCGAAGCCGCGCGCGGCATGATCGACATTTCCGGCGAACAGCGACCCGTGGATGTGGCGCCGGCCGCGACATCGGATGCGGCAGCGGGCGCTGGCGCTGACTGAGCACGGGAATCGCCGGTCAACGCGCCGGGTCGATGCGCTGCGAACCGGATGCGTTGACGCGGAACCAACCGGCGATGACGCGCCGCACGGCATTCGCCGGGCGCACGGCATGGGGAATTTCTTCCGACAGCATCAGCACGAGGGTGCCAGCGCGTGGCTCGACCGTCATCGCCGGTTCTCCCGCGTCGTCGGGTGCGCGCCAGACATCCAATTCGCCGCCATGCTCGGCTTGCCAGTCGCGATTGAGGTAGGCGACGAGTGATACGATGCGATTGCGTGTTCCGGCGAGGCTATCGAGGTGGCGCTGATAGAAGCCGCCCGGCGGATAGACCAGCAACTGCGCCTCGAACTCGAAGAGGCCGAGAAACAGCCGCCTGTTGAGCGCGATGCGCAACCGCTCAGCCCACGCGAGGAATTCGACTTCTGCGGGACTCGAGCCATCGAGCCAGGAGGCTTCGACCTTGCGCACATGCCTGTCGAGACTGCGCGCACGGTCGCGACCGACGGCGGCGCCGGCGAGGCGGCCTGCTTCGGCGCGGGTCTCGACCACCCGGATCAGATCCTCGACCATGCGCGGGGGCAGAAAACCGGCGGCGACGGCATAACCGTCGCCCGCCAATCCGTCGATCAAGTCATCGAACTCGTCCGTGTCGGCGGTCAACCGCTCACCCCTGTGGGAAGCGGGCAACTGACGCCCGTGCCGCCGAGACCGCAGTAGCCGTGCGGAACTTTGGCGAGGTACTGCTGGTGATAGTCTTCGGCAAAGTAGAACTCGGGCGCCGCCATGATCTCCGTCGTGATGGCGCCATAGCCGCGCGCCGAGATCGCCTTCTGGTAGGCATCACGAGATGCTTCCGCCGCGTGGCGCTGGGCGTCGCCATAGACGTAGATGCCAGACCGGTATTGCGTGCCGACATCGTTACCCTGCCGCATGCCCTGCGTCGGATCGTGGCTTTCCCAGAACGTCTTGAGCAACCGCTCGTAGGTGATCTTCGACGGCTCGTACACCACCATCACCACCTCGTTGTGGCCGGTCATACCGGTGCAGACCTCTTCATAGGTGGCGTTCGGCGTGAAGCCGCCAGCGTAGCCGACGGCGGTCGTCCAGATGCCGTCGCCGATCTGCCAGAACTTGCGTTCCGCTCCCCAGAAACATCCGAGGCCGAACATCGCCATGAGGGCTCCGTCGGGGTAGGGACCCTTCAGCGGCGTTCCCAACACGAAATGGCGCTCGGCGGTCTTGATCGGCGATGTCCGGCCCGGCAGTGCCGTGCCCGGTGGTGGCATCACGGCTTTCTTTCGCGAGAACAGCATGTTTGCACCCGTTGATTATGATCTCTCACTGCCCCTTATATACGGGGCGCGGCGCGTTGACGTTGCTCGATCGTTGCCTCACGTTTGCGCGAGGGCAGCGGACTGAGGGGCAGCGGCGGCGCAGGTTGAGCCGGTCCGGAGACGCAGATGGCGAGCACGAAGCAAGAAACAACGGCCGGCAGCAGTCCACTGGCGGGGCCGGACCTGGCAACAATGCGTGCCGAGACCGTCGCGGCACCGGGCGCTCCGGCCAGCATGCCGGCATCTGCCGCCACGAGCGCCGGTCATATCGACTACCATGCAAGTGGCGGCCGGCAATTCGCCTTCTCGTTGATATTCCTGTTGCTGCTGCCGTTCTATGCCAGCCTCGGTCCGATGATCTTCTGGCGCCTCAGTCATGGGCTGTGGACCGGCACTGTGGGCCTGATGGTTCTCGCCGTCGCCTTCACTGTCGTCATGTATCTCGTGCTGGTGGAGTTGCTGTCGTCCGTGCGCTCGCACGTGCATCTCGGCCTCAGGGGTGCGCGCGTCGTGTTGCCGTCGGGCCGCGGGCTCACCGCGCAACTCGCCTTCGACAAGGCCGATTTCGCCTACGAGGATGTCGAGGCGGTGGAAATGCGCCGTGAAGTCTACGGCGGTGCGCTGGCGCCGACGCTGCTCAAGGGCGCGCGCGTTGTGCTCAAGGACGGGCGCATCGTCCGGCTCGGCTACATCAACGAAGTCGACGAAGACCCGGCGTTTCCGGTGGTCGAGATCGCCGAGCGCATCGCGCATCGGGCGCATGTGCCGCTCGTCGACGGCGGCAATGTGCGCCGCTCCGCGCGCCGCAAGATGCTGGGCATCAAAAGCGTGGAACCGCGCGCGATGCAGGAGGTCACAGCGGCAGAGGTGGAAAAGCTCAATCGCCAGCACGCGCGACTGATCACGCTGCTCGTCATCGTGCTCGTGGTGCTCGTCGGGCTCGGTATGCTGGGTGATATGCTGGAAGCGGTCTGAGCCGCGGCTCCGTGATGTTCGGTTGCGTTCATCAGGCTCAGTTGACGTAGATCTGCACCCGCCGCCGCCTGCGACCCCAATAGCCGAACGCCACAGCCAGCGTGCCGAACAGCACGAATGCGGGCAGGCCCAGGGGCAGCGATATGACGTTTCGCCATGCCCAGTCGCCCGCCACCGCGCCGACCGCTTTCGATGTGCTCGCGTAACTCGTCGGTGAAATGGCCTGCCAATAGCCCACCGTGCTCGTGAACGGGCGCCGCTGCATCACGTCGTTGGTCAGCGCGATCGTCGCGGTAAGTGCGGCAATGGCGGCCAACAGGCGGAATATCGGCGCCGCCCCGCCGATCAGCCGCGACAGTATCGCGCCCGTCGACACCAGCAATCTTTGCAGCATGCGCAGGTCTCCAATAGCCCGGCAACCGCGGCCGGGCGCCGTTGCGGACTCATACTCAAGGCGAAGCGCCCGTTCAAGAACGCCGGTTCGGGCGTGTCATCATGCTACTCGTGGCGCAGCGCCTCGATCGGGTCCAATTGCGCCGCGCGCCGAGCGGGGAAGTAGCCGAACACGACGCCGACGACGGCCGAGAACACGAATGCGACGAGAACGATCTGCGGGTCGATGAGAAACGGTACGCCGAGCGAGGAGGTCGCCGCCGCAGCCAGACCGAGACCGAGCACGATGCCGACGATGCCGCCGAACAGCGACAGCACCACCGCTTCGACCAGGAACTGCGTCAACACCTGCGCTTCCAGTGCGCCGATCGCGAGACGAATGCCGATCTCGCGCGTCCGCTCGGTGACCGAAACCAGCATGATGTTCATGATGCCGATGCCGCCGACCAGCAGACTGACGGCCGCCACAGCGCCGAGAAGCCCCGTCAGCATCGCCGTCGTTCCCGCCGTCGTCTCGGCGATCTGCTTCAAGTCACGCACCGAGAAGTCGTCGTCCTTGCCCGGCAGAATGCGGCGGCGCTCGCGCAGCAACTGTTCGATGTCGCGCTGCACCTCCGCCGTATCGACGCCGTCTGCCGCCGATACCTGGATGCGCGAGATCTCCGTATTGCCGGAAATGCGCCGCTGGAAGGTGCGCAGCGGCATGATGACGACGTCGTCCTGATCAGTGCCGAAGCTCGATTCACCCTTGGCTTCCAGCACGCCGACAACCTCGCACGAGACGTTGCCGACGCGCATGCGCCGCCCGGTCGGGTCGGGTACGCCGAACATGGCGTCGCGCACGGTCTCGCCGATGATGCAGGCCGCGCCGCCGCCGCGGTTCTCGCTGTCGAAGAAGATGCGGCCCGCCGTCAGCGCCCAGTCCTGCGTCACGAAATAGTCGTTGACCGTGCCGACCACCTGCGACGTGCGGCTTTCCGCTCCCGCGACCAGCGTCGCGGATTGCTGGCCGACCGGCGCGATCGCTTTCACGTCGGTCAACTGGGCGCGCATAGCCTCGACGTCGGCGGCACGGAAGGGCCTGACGTCGTTGCTCACCCGCCGTCCGGGCTGGCCCGGACGCACCACCAGCAGGTTCGAGCCGAGCTTCGCCAAATCGTCGGTCACTTTCGCCGTCGTGCCGTTGCCGATGGTCACCATGGCGATAACGGCGGCGACGCCGATGACGATGCCGAGCACGGTCAGCAGCGAGCGCAGCGCATTGCGGCGGATGGCTTGCAGCGCCAGACGGAATTGCTCGAGAACCATTACGCCGCCCTCCGGCTCGGTTCATCGCTGGCGATGCGGCCGTCGACGAAGCGGATGACGCGCTCCGCATACGCGGCGATGTCGGGCTCGTGCGTGACCATGACGACGGTGATGCCCTGGTCGACGTTGAGGCTCGTCATCAGGTCCATGATCTCGGCGCTGGTCGTCGTGTCGAGGTTGCCGGTCGGCTCGTCGGCGAGCAGTACGCTCGGGTCGGTCACGATGGCGCGGGCGATGGCGACGCGCTGCTGCTGGCCGCCGGAAAGCTCGGCCGAGGTGTGGCGCTCACGCCCGGCGAGGCCGACGCGGGCCAGTGCCCGGCTGGCGAGACGACGGCGCTCGGCGGCCGCCATGCCGCGATAGATCAGCGGCAGCTCGACGTTCTCCACCGCCGTGGTGCGCGCCAGCAGATTGAAGCCCTGGAACACGAAGCCGATGTAATTGCGCCGGATCAGCGCCAATTCGGCGCGCGACAGCCGGCCCATGTCGACGCCGTTGAACAGGTAGTGGCCGCGCGTCGGCATATCCAGGCAGCCGATGACATTCATCGTCGTCGACTTGCCCGAGCCCGACGGTCCCATGATGGCGACGAACTCGCCGTGGCGGATGGTCAGATCGACGCCGGCGAGTGCGCGCACTTCCGCGGCGCCGCTGCCGTAGATTTTCGCCACGCCGCGGAACGCGATGGCCGGTTGCATGCCGCGCGGCTGGCTCACGGGGCGGCCCCCCCGCTGCGCCGGCCGCCGGACCTTCCGTCCCCTCCGGCACCATTGCTGCCGCTCTCACCGCGCGTGCCGCCAGACCTGCGACCCTCGCGGGCGATGCCGATGATGATCTCGTCACCGCTTTTCAGTTCGCCGCCGGTGATCTCGGTGTTGCGGCCGTCGCTGACGCCGACCTTCACGGCAACGGCGACCGGGCCGCCGTCACGCTGCACATACACGCGGCGCTCTTCGGGGCGCTGTTCGCGGTCGCGGCGAAGGCCCGTGCCGGAGGAGCGAGGAATGCCCGGCAGCGGCAGAAGCTGGCGCAGAAAATTCTCCTGCGGCCGCGGCTGTTCGCTGCCCGGCGTGAAACGCAGTGCCTGGTTCGGCGCCAGCAGTGCGTCCTTGATCTCTACAGACCTGATTTCCGCCGTCGCGGTCATGCCCGGTCGCAACAGAAGCTCGGAATTGTCGACGTTCAACACCGCTTTGTAGGTGACGACGCCCTGCACGGTTTCCGGCGCGAAGCGGACGTCGCGGATCGTCGCCGGGAAGCGCCGCCCCGGATAGGCGTCGACGGTGAAGGCGGCGCTCTGGCCGGCCTTGACGCTGCCGACATCGGCCTCGTCGACGTTGACCTGCAACTCCATCTGCTCGAGGTCTTCCGCGATCGAGAACAGGATTGGCGCCTGCAACGACGATGCGACCGTCTGGCCGGGGTCGGCGTTGCGTGACAGCACGACGCCGTTGATCGGCGACAGGATGGCGGCCTTGGCGAGGTTGGTTTCGTTGAGCGTCAGATCGGCTTGTGCCACGCCGACGTCGGCTGTGGCAACGGCGAGCCCGGCGATGGCGCGGTCGAATGCCGCTTTCGCCAGGTCGAGATCCTGGGTGGACGTGAAATTCTTGGTCGCCAGCGCCCGCTTGCGTTCGAGGTCGCGGCGCTTTTCCGTCACGGTCGCCTCGGCATCGGAAACCTTGGCTTTGGCGGCGGCGAGCCGAGCGCGCGAACTTTCGAGCGTCGCTTTCAGCTTGTCGGTGTCGAGTTCCGCCAGGACCTGGCCCGCCGTCACTGTCGAGTTGAAATCGACGTTGACCTTGCGGATGGTGCCGGAAAGCTCACTCGAAATGTCGACCTTCTTGATCGGCTGCACGGAGCCCGTCGCCGTGACGAGAACGGTCAGATCGCCCCGCATGACGGTCTGGGTACGATAGCGGACCACACTCTCGCTCGCCGGATAGAACCACCAGACACCAAATGCTGCCACTGCGGCGGCCGTGATGGCGAGCAGCGCCGGCTTGAGGAGCCTTCGCCCGCCGCGAGAAGGGTAATTCTCCGCCAGCATGGCCTCGATCTCGGCCTGCTGCTTATGTCCGATCTGCTCGTTCATGCCGTCCGATCCCGGCAATACGCCGCGTTATACCCACTCGACACCACCATAGGCCCAACGGCGCAAGGATGCCTCATCCGTCGCTCTGCGAGATGCGGGATGGTCGACGCGACGCCGTTCGGCAGTTTCGGCCCATTTCGTGGCGCAAACGCGGCTGAACGGAACCCTGGGAATCTCGGGCGACGAGATGCGGGCGCAACTCGGGAGGGGAGCGAATCGCTTACTCTGTTGCGCTGCAAATCCGTTGCGCCTGCCAGCCGGCGGCCGGCCGCCCGCGCCGCCCGGTCCGCAGCATCACTGTGGATCAAGCCCGAAGAGGTTTCGTCGTGCTGTTGGCCCTCACTGGTCTCGTCGTCGCGACGATAGCTGTCGCTGCCATCTGGCTCGTGCCCGGCATGGGGCGAGGGCGTGTGGTGTTCGACGCCGCGCCCGATGGTCCGCGCGCCTTCGGCTACGACATGACCTGGCTGGCCCTGCGGACGGCCGACACGGACGCCGTCGCCGACATGCTGGGCCTCGTCGATGCCACCCCGGCGAACTGGAATTCCGGCCTCGGGACGGTCTACGATCGCCAGCTCGGCGCAACGCACGTGTTCGTGACGCCGCCGGTCGACGGCTGGACGTTCGTCGTCGGATTGCCGCTGCCGCATCCGGCCGGGCACGCCTTCGCCGACAAATGCACGCCGCTGCTGGTGCGTCTGGCGGGGCGGTTCAGCGAGGTTCAATACTTCAGCGCTTGCCCGATCGTCGACCTGTTCGCCTGGGTGCGGCTGACGGATCGCCGGCTGGTCCGGGCGTTCGCGACGCTCGATTGCGAGGTTGTCTGGAACCAGGGACGGCGCACACGCGAGGAGCAGGCACTCGGCCTCAAGTTCTTCGAACTGCGCGGCGTCGACGGCCGGACGGGTGATGCCGGTGGCGGAATAATGCTGGCGCCGACCGAGGAGCACGTTCTGCAGATCGCCGGAAGCTGGAGCAAGGACCCGACGGCTTTGCGTGAGAGTGATGCTCCGGCTGCGCTCGGCATCATTGCCGCGGCGCCTTCGTGCTGGGCGTCGGAGCGTCTCAGCCGGGCCGCATAGAAGCGAGGCGCTTCGAGGTGGAAATCAAATCATGCGGCGTCAGCATCGGCGCCGACGATGGCTGCCATCTGACGGGCGATCAACCGGTCGAGATAGCCGTCGAACGCCACCGTGAAGCAGCTTGCGCCGCGCGGATCGTCGCTCCATTCGCCGAGCGCATCGGCAAAGCCGCGATCCAGTCCCGCCGTCGGCGTCTCGTCGGCGCCCTCGACCGTGGCGCAGAATGCTTCCGCCGACATCGGCAGGAACGGGATGTCGACGGCGACAACCGTTCCATCGGGCTGCACCTGCGGCGCCCCTGAAACACTGACGCAGACGATGTGGGCGTCGGCGCTGAACGTAGCGATTGCGCCGATCACCAGCCGCGAGGTCTCAAAACCGGACGGCGCACCATAGCGCCAGCACTGGCCCGGTTGCAGTTCGAGATCGCCGATCCTTGCCATCATCGCCTCCCGCCAATTCCCGGACGCCTCTGGTCGGCCATTATGGCGGCGAAAGTCGGGGCGCGAATGCGGCGCATGGGATCCGTTCTGTGGATAAAGCCGGGCCATGGCCCAACGATGGCGGTTCAACGCGCCGCCTGGACGGATCCCGTTTCAATGCGCGAGACGCCGGTATCCCAGCCCTTGAGGAGCCGCTCGGCGGCCTCCCGCGAATCCATTTCGCGGTCGGCGCGTACGGCGACGGCGCCGTGTGTCGGCAAGCGGCGCGACAAGGGCGGGCAAGCCCGAACCTCGGTGATGTCGCCGTCCGCACCGCGCCGCGCCTGCGAGCACTGCAGAAGTTCGGCGAGGCTATCGGGCGTGCCGTGGCGCTCGGCCGTGTCGTTGCCGCGAACGACCGCCGGCTGAGCGGCGGCCTGCCGCGCCTGAGATGCCGCGCGCGCCGCCTTCACCGCCGCAACCTCTTCGAGGTTGATGAGCCGTGCCGGCGATTTATCGCTGCCCTTGTTGAAGGCGACGTCGGCGACGAGGCTCCAGAAGCCGACCAGATGCCAGAACACCGCGCCGAGCACGAAGCCGCCGATGCCCGTCCACACCGGCAGTCGCGAGGGTACGTTCAGCGAGTCTGACGGCATTTCGTCGGCGGCCAAGCGCGTCGTCCCACGATTGGAGAATCACCTCGCAAAACAATGCGAAACGCCCGAGCCGAAGGCAACGACGCCGACACCGCACGCGCCATGCGCCGCGGCTTTTCCACATCGTGACATCGACGTGGCCTCA
>JBKBNR010000018.1:0-16383 GCA_046295315.1 Hyphomicrobiaceae bacterium | reverse complement strand
ACTCCGAATGTTCGTTGCTCGAGGCAGTTTAACGGCTAGCAGGGGCAGGTCAAAGCACAAGCCGGTACGCAACGGGGCGGCGCGCCGCCACAGCTCGCGCGCCGGCGGTCCAGCTCGATCGCGCGATGATCACACAGACGTGAGCTGCCGTCCGTGTTCGTTTTCCGGGTGTCTAGGGTTGAATTTCGGGAGCATCGGGACAACGTCGAACACGTCGGTTATCGCGCACCGATCGCGGCCGATGGAGCCGTGTCGCGACGTCCGGGTCAGGCGCCCCGGGGGCGTGGCACACGACCCTACCAAGAAACGCCATGTACGGAGGACCATAATCCCATGATCAGACGTGCTGTTCTCGCCGCTGCATTCGTCACTGCGTTCGGTTTCGCGGTGCCTGTCAGCTTCTCCACCTCGGCATCCGCCACCGAAGTTGCCGGCCGCCCCGCGCTGCCGACGACGTCGACCGAGGACCTCATCAAGCTCCGCTCGACGTGGGGCACCGCGCCCTCGAAGTAACCGAGCGGCGTAACGGAGCGAAGGCGCTCGCGCGCGGCGCCGCCCCTTGTCGCTCGACGGCGGGAGAGACCGTTCGCCGCGCAGACCGGAGCGCCGCACTCTCGGCGCTCCGGTTTTCGCCGGTTCCGTGATGGAAACCTTCAGCGGATCGACAGCAGTTCCACTTCGAACAGCAGTGTCGCGTTCGGCGGAATCACACGACCGGCGCCGCGGGCCCCGTATCCCAACTGCGGCGGGATGACGAGTGTCCGTTTGCCGCCGACCTTCATCGTCGCAACACCCTCGTCCCAACCTTTGATCACCTGACCGACGCCGATCTTGAAGGCGAACGGCTGGCCGCGGTCGACGGAAGAATCGAACTTGGCGCCCTTGACGCCGTTCTCGTACAGCCAGCCGGTGTAGTGCATCACGCAGGTCTGCCCGGACTCGGGCGACGCACCGTCGCCGACCTTGGTGTCCTCGATCTTCAAACCGGATTCGGTCGTCATGGTGTTTCCTTCTGCGGCGCTGGCCGTCGTCACGTTCATCGGCATGAGCGGTGCTGCCACGAGCGTGGCGGCGAGCACGAGACCGAAGAGAAGCGATGCGCGGCGGAACTGGATCATCGGGTGTCCTGTGGCGAGGTTAGAACGGGAGCGCCCTGTCTAAAGGAAGCGCATCGAAACACAAGCACCGGCCGCTAGCGCCTCGCCTGACGGGATTGACAGATACGGCAATTGCACCGAGAACGCCGGTCGAGAGATACCCCCTTCAGCCGCCATGCCACAGGAGCAGACCCATGCCGACGATGTCCAACCTGCGCCGCCGCAAGATCCAGATGACCCAGCGCAAGATCGAGAACGAAGCCAAGCGCCTCGCCAAGGCTGCCAAAAAGGCTGCCAACGCTCAGAAGAGGGCAGGTTGAGTGCCAGCCGGGGCCGATCTGCCGCCCCGATGACGCTGCATCGAGATGCCGTTAGCGGGCGATTGTTCGTCACCCGCTCTTTTTCTTGGCATTCTGCTGAGCCCGTTTCTCGGCTATTCGAGCGGGTTCTCCATCAGCCCCGGCAGGAACGCTTCGTGGGCGTCGCGCAGTTCTGAAAGTTCCAGCCACGCTTCGCCCTTGAGCGCGAGGCGCTCGCCGCCGGTGACGCCGACGATGCGCGCTGGTAACGCCAGCAGCCGCGCGCGTTCCACCACTTCTTCAGCCTTGTCGGGTGCGACGGCGAGCACATAGCGGCCCTGATCCTCGCCGAACCAGATGGCGTGCGCGGGCAGCTTGCCCTCGTAGGGGTAGAGTTCGACGCCGACGTTGCCGGCGAGCGCCATTTCCGCGATGGCGACGAGCAGACCGCCATCGGCGCAGTCGTGCACGGTATCGGTGAGACCGTCGCGGATCAGCGCGCGGATGAGCTTGCCGGATTTCAACTCGTCCGCCAGATCGACCGGCGGCGGTGCGCCCTCGAGCTTGTCGGCGAATTGCTGCTGGTAGATCGACTGGCCGAGCCAGCCCTGTTCGCGCCCGATGACGATCAGCAACTCGCCGGCGCGTTTCAGCGCGATGGTTGCGAGCTTCGCGGTGTCGGGCACGAGGCCGACGCCGCCGATGGCCGGGGTCGGCGGAATGCCGACGCCGTTGGTCTCGTTGTAGAGCGAGACGTTGCCGGAGACGACGGGATAGTCGAGTGCCTTGCAGGCTTCGCCCATGCCGCGCACGGAGCCGACGAACTGGCCCATGATCTCGGGCCGCTCGGGGTTGGCGAAGTTCATGTTGTCGGTGATGGCGAGCGGATCGGCGCCGACGGCGCACAGGTTGCGCCACGTCTCGACGACGGCCTGCTTGGTACCCATCACCGGATCGGCGAGCACATAGCGGGGCGTCACGTCGCAGGTCGCGGCGATGCCCTTCCTGGTGCCGTGCACGCGAACCACGGCCGCGTCGCCGCCCGGCCTGACGACGGTATCGCCCATCACCATGTGGTCGTACTGCTGCCAGATCCAGCGGCGCGAGGCGAGGTTGGGCGAACTCATCAGCGTCTTGAGCGCGTGCAGCGTGGAATGCGGCGCCGGCACCCATTCCGGCAGCACCGGAGCAGGGGGCGTTTTCAAGAACCACGGCCGCTCGTACATCGGCGCCGAATTGGCCAGCACCGGCACCGGCAGATCGGCTTCGATGCGGCCCTTGTGGCGAACGACCATGCGCCCGGTGTCGGTGGTGATGCCGATGACCGCGAAATCGAGCTCCCACTTCTTGAAGATCGCTTGCGCCTCCGCCTCGCGGCCGGGCTTCAGGATCATCAACATGCGCTCCTGGCTTTCAGAGAGCATCATTTCGTAGGCCGTCATGTTGGGTTCGCGCTGCGGCACGTGGTCGAGGTTCAAGTCGATGCCGACACCGCCCTTGTCGGCCATTTCCGAGGTCGACGATGTGAGACCGGCGGCGCCCATGTCTTGAATGGCGATGATGGCGTCCGTCGCCATCAGCTCGAGGCAGGCTTCGATCAGCAGCTTCTCGGTGAAGGGATCGCCGACCTGCACGGTCGGGCGCTTCTCGTCCGACTTGTCGTCGAACTCAGCCGACGCCATGGTGGCGCCGTGGATGCCGTCGCGGCCCGTTTTCGAGCCGACGTAGACGACCGGCAGGCCGACGCCGTTGGCGGCGGAATAGAAGATCTTGTCGGTCTTCGCGAGGCCGACGCACATGGCGTTGACGAGGATGTTGTTGTTGTAGGCGGCGTCGAAGTTGGTTTCGCCGCCGATGGTCGGCACGCCCGTACAATTGCCGTAGTGCGCAATGCCGGCGACGACGCCGTTGACGAGGTGGCGCGTCTTCTTGTGGTCGGGCGCGCCGAAGCGCAGCGCGTTGAGGTTGGCGACGGGGCGCGCGCCCATGGTGAAGACGTCGCGCATGATGCCGCCGACGCCCGTCGCCGCGCCTTGGAAAGGCTCGATGTAGCTCGGGTGGTTGTGGCTTTCCATCTTGAAGACGACGCAGTCGCCGTCGCCGAGATCGACGACGCCGGCGTTCTCGCCCGGTCCCTGGATCACCTGGCGGCCAGAGGTAGGCAGCGTTTTCAGCCAGACGCGCGAGGATTTGTACGAGCAGTGCTCGCTCCACATCACCGAGAAGATGCCGAGTTCGGTGATCGACGGCTCGCGTCCGAGGATTTTCAGCAGATTCGGATACTCGTCGCCCTTGAAGCCGTGCTCGGCGACCATCTGAGGGGTGATGGCGGGGGCTTTGGCGGTGGAGGTGGTGTCGGTCATGGCGGTGTCGGGTCCTGCGGCGTCACGAGCCGTTTGTCACGGGAAAGCGTCTGCGGCGAGCTTATAGAGGGGGAAGCCTCAGGTGGCGAGGGTGTCGGCCGGCAGCGCGGCGAATTACGGGTGAGACATTTCCCCACCTCGCGGATCGGAATTGCCCGTGTTCGGATGGCGAAAAATGGCTGGAGGGAGGACCACCGCATGCTGCAGGCCCTGATTTTCGATGTCGACGGAACGCTGGCGGAAACCGAGGAGGTGCATCGCGCCGCATTCAACGCCGTGTTCGACGAGATGGGGCTCGGCTGGCACTGGGACCGGCCGATGTACGGTCGCCTGCTCGACGTGACAGGTGGGAAGGAGCGCATCACGCATTTCATCGCCACCGAGCAGCCGCCCCGGGTGCCGCAGTCTGACGGCGGCAGCATGGCCGACGCCATCGCCGCCATGCACCGGCGCAAAACCGACATCTACAACCAGATGGTCGCCTCCGGCGGTTTGCAACTGCGGCCGGGCGTCGAAGCGGTCGTCCGCGCCGCGAAGCAGGCTGGCGTGCGCCTCGCCATCGCCACGACCACCAGCCTGCCTAACGTCGAGAGCTTGCTGTCGGCAACGCTCGGCAGCGACGGCATTGCGATGTTCGAGGCGATAGCGGCCGGTGACATGGTGGCGAAGAAAAAGCCGGCGCCCGACGTTTTTCTGCTGGCTCTGGAGAAGCTCGCTCTGCCGGCGCGCGCCTGTCTGGCGCTCGAAGATTCGCTCAACGGGCTCCATTCCGCGCAAGCCGCCGGGCTTTCGACGTTCATCACGCGCAGCGCCTACACGGCGCATCAGGACTTCAAGGGCGCGCTTGCCGTCCGCGATACACTCGGCGAACTCGGCGAGAGCGGCGCAGACATCATAGCCGCTCTTCGCGCATTGCATGGGTGAGGCGACGATTGGCCGATGATCGAGACGGTGGCGCGCGAATCCCGCCCGCACGTCGACGGCAGTGCTGCAACCCGGACACGCGCATCCTACCCGGGCGGGCTGTGACGGTTTCGCGCTGCGCCGGTTGCAGTGCTGCGTTGCGGCATACCGGCTAACGGCGCCTGTCGAACCGGCTTACCTCCCCGTCACGCCGCCACGGCAAAGTCTTTGCCGATCGAGAAACAATCGAGTGGCGAACCGGATCGAAGGAGCCCGACCATGACCACGCTTCGCAGCAACACTGTCGTCGCCGCACTCGCCGCCGCTTGCGTGCCGGCGCTCGCCGCACCGGGATGGGCGGGCGAGAGCAACCTGCACCGGATGGTCGCCAACAAGGGCATCAGCTTCGATGTCGGCAAGCGCCGCGCCGTCAGCTACTACCTGGCCGATGGCGGCATCTGCAAGTTGACGGTCCTGATCGCCGACTCCGCCGAACTCGATGCCGTGAAAGGTGCTGCAACCCGCATCACGATCCCGGTGGTGCCGAAGCAGATCGCCCGCATCGACACGACCGAGGGCAAGACGCTCGCGTTCATATGCGCACCGTCGGCGCGCAGCATGACCGTGACGGTGCTCGAGCAGCTCGCCGTCGCCACGCCGGTCAAGTAAGCGCAGCACTCGACATCGATGGCACGACGAAACGGCGGACATCTCGCGATGTCCGCCGTTTGCTCGTCATTCATCGAGGTCACCTGTCAGGACCTCGTGGCCCAAGCCTTACCGCCACCATCGGCGTTCGCGGCTGTGATACCAGCCGAACTTCGGGCCGTCGTGGCGCCATATCCAGTGTGCACCCCTCGGTCGCGGCGGACGGCACGCGATGCGAACGCCTGGACGCGGCGAGCGGTGCCAGCCGGCGGGGCCGAGTTCGCACGAGCGGTGGACGCCATGCACCTCGATGATGCTGTTGCTTGCGCCCTGCAGCGCGCCGAAGCCACCGCCGATGCCGGCAGCGCTGGCCGATCCCGCAGACAGAGCCAGTGTGACGGTGGCGATTGCGCCCAACGTCGAAACTTTCATGAGTTCCTCCTTCAAAGCCTGTTGACGATGCTATGAGAACGCCGGCAACTGCGATTTCCGTCGCGGTGTCGCAATCGCGCTGTGAAGCGGGAACGCGCGGCGTGTGCGAAAGTTCGACAACCGGAAATCAGGGATGCAGCGCTCGATCTATATCCGCCCCGTGGGGCTCTATCCGGTGCGTGAAGACGGCCGCGAGGTCTGGGGCGGGCTGCAACTGGCCGGCCAGGCGCTGGCGTTCTCGGCGCTCGAAGTGATCGAGCGGCAGGGCGCTTCGATCGATCGGCGCATCGTCGGCGTCGGCGAATTCATGGAGCGCGACTGGGGACGCCACACTCTGTCCGCGTCAGACCTGTTCGAGGCGATCATTGCGCCGCGCCCGCGTCTTTCGGGTCTCGATCTCACGCGACCGCGGATCATGGGCATCGTCAACGTCACGCCCGACAGTTTCTCCGATGGTGGCCGCCACAACGCCGCCGACGGAGCAATTGCGCATGCGCTGCGGCTGGCGGAGGAAGGTGCCGAGATTCTCGACATCGGCGGTGAATCGACGCGACCCGGTTCCGATGCCGTGCCGCTGGATGAGGAATTGCGCCGCGTCATGCCGGTGCTCGAGGGGTTGCGCGCCAAAACAGACAAGCTGATCTCCATCGACACGCGCAAGGCCGAGGTGATGCGTCGCGCGGCGGACGCCGGCTGCGACATCCTCAACGACGTCTCGGCGCTGACCCACGATCCCGAGGCGCTCGACGTGGCGGCGGCGACAGGGCTGCCGGTCATGCTGATGCACGCGCAGGGCGACCCGAAGACGATGAATGACGACCCGCGCTATTCCGATGTGGCGCTCGACGTGTTCGATTTTCTCGAGCGGCGCATCATCGCGTGCGAGGCGGCGGGCATACCGCGCGCCAAGATCGTCGCCGATCCCGGCATCGGCTTCGGCAAGCACCTCCACCACAACGTCGCGGTACTGTCGATGATGAGCCTCTATCACGGCCTCGGCGTGCCGGTGCTGCTCGGCGCGTCGCGCAAGAAGCTGATCGGACAGTTGTGCAACGTCGACGATCCGACGGAGCGTGTGCCGGGTTCCATCGCGGCGGCGCTGTCCTCGATCGCGCAAGGCGTGCAGATCGTGCGCGTGCACGACGTCGCCGCGACGCGGCAAGCGGTGAGCGTGTGGCAGGCCGCGGTGGCGGGGAGCGAGAAGGCAGCGCGAGGTGACGCGTAAGCGCGCACGTCGCAGCGACTGGGTCGATCTCAGCTCGCCGCGGCGCGCCGGTCGGCGATGCGCTGCTCGGCGCCCCTCAGGATCGCTTCGCAGAGCGCGTCGCGATCGGTAAGGGTGCTGTCGACGGCGATGTGCTGGGCTTCGGCGAACTGCTTCAGGTGCGTGATGTCGTCGATGTCGGCGAGGCGCTTCATCAGCCCGGAGCGGCCCTGTCGCGAGAGCACCACGACGGCTGAAAAGGCGAACGGATCGAACGCCGGTTCTGTCGCCGTCTGAGGCTCTAGTGCTGTCGATTGCTGCGGCGCGGCCGCAGCGGCAGCAGCGATCTCGCGCCTGGCAATCGCCGAGAGCTCAGCCGCGAGATGCGTGTCCCACAGCCAGATCTGATTGATGCCTTCGGAGTACTTGGCGGCCAATTCGTCGACCTTCGCGGTGTCGGCACCGTGGCCGGCCTTCATGAGGCCGAGCAGGAAGGCGCGTTTGGCGTCGCGGTCGCGCAATGCCATGCCTGCCATGTCGTCACTCTCCTCGCGTTTTCCTGTGTTCCTGCGCGACGATCGACATCAGGCTGGGGCAACTGCGAGCATCGGCGCAAGTTCGTCGTAGAGCTTTCTCACATCCGATACGCCATTGCCATATTTCTGCTCGATCCCGCGCCGCTCCGCCACCCAGTCGAAGGCGTTGGCGATGCCGTCGCGCTGCGGCATCCGCGTGTCGAGGATCGGGTGCGCGAGCGCGATTTCGTCGATCAGCGTGCGCTCCCGCCCGTTGGCCTCGCGCACGTAGTTGGCGACACAGACGTAGCGCCGCTCGTCCATCGGGATGTCGTCGAGATCGGCGAGGCTGCGCCGGCCCTCGATCAGCAGTGCCACGCGGTCGACGGCAAGCTGCGAGACGTAGTCGGGACGGAACGGCACCAGCACCTTGTCGGCGATCTTCAACGCTGCCAGTGCCGCGAACGAGAGCCCCGGCGCGCAATCGAGGATGACGACGTCGAAGGAGCCTTCGAAGCGGCGCAGCAACTGCTCCAGTCGTCCGCGCACACGGCTGGCGACGATGTCGGGATCGTTCGACTGCTGCGCCTGCTTCAGGAACAGTTCGCCCTGCACATCTTCGAGCAGCAGCGAGCCGGGGAGCAGCGAAATGCGCGCCGGCCGTCCGTCGGCACCGGTCACGTCACCGACGTTGTGCAGCAGGTAATCCTTCGGCAGCGCCGGCTGGCCGTCGAACAGATCGAAGAAATAGTCGGCGATGGTGCGGTTGGCCTTGCGGGCGTCGCTCCAGCCTTGCCCGCCGATCAGAATCAGCGAGGCGTTGCACTGCGAATCGAGATCCATCATCAGTACACGCTTGCCGCCCCACACGGCCAGCGCATGGGCCAGCATCACCGAGACCGTCGATTTGCCGACGCCGCCCTTGCGATTGGCGACCGCCAGAAAATATGCCATGCACCTCACTCCCTCGTCGTCCGCGACCCGGCCGCTTGATAGCTGCTTCGCGCCGGCCCGTCGCCCGTCAATCGCGCTCACGCCGCATCGCGCGTCAACGCCGTGGCCGTTGTGCCAGCCTCGTGTGCCGAAATCGTGGAAGCCGAAGCGATACCTGAGGGGGATAGTGTAACGCGTTGTCGAAAATGTGGTTTCGTCAGTGTGACGCAAGCCGGGTACCAGCCGGCGTGACGGCTGTCGTCGACGTGCGATTTCCGACATGCGATTTGACATGCAGAATCGCCCGTGACCATCCAATATCCGTGACGCCAAGGAGCCTCCCGCCCAGCGGGTCGGAGCCTTCCTGCGCATCGATTTCGATTTGACAGAACGCTGCCGCCGCTGTGGTCTTTTCCATGGCGGCGCCGGTTCTGACGGGGGCGGCTCATTCACCCCTTCCCGTCGGGTCGCACGCTCAAAACGGGGAGCAGTCCATGACACGTCGCTATTTCGGTACGGATGGTATCCGGGGCCTCGCCAACAAGCATCCGATGACCTCCGAGGTGGCGCTGAAGGTCGGCATGGCGGCCGGCCATGTGTTCCGCAGCGGCGACCATCGCCACCGCGTCGTCATCGGCAAGGACACGCGGCTCTCGGGCTACATGCTGGAAGCGGCGCTGATGTCCGGCTTCACCTCGGTCGGCATGGACGTGTTCCTGCTCGGGCCAATGCCGACGCCTGCTGTCGCCATGCTGACGCGGTCGCTGCGCGCCGATCTCGGCGTCATGATCTCCGCATCCCACAACCGTTTCGACGACAACGGCATCAAGCTGTTCGATCCCGATGGCTACAAGCTCTCCGACGAGACCGAGGCGCGCATCGAGGACCTGATCGACGCCGACAGCGCGGATATGCTGGTGGCCTCCGACAGGATCGGCCGCGCCACCCGCGTCGAGAGTGCGCAGGAGCGCTACATCGAGTTCGCCAAACGCACCTTGCCGCGCAATCTGCGGCTCGACGGCCTGCGCATCGTCATCGATTGCGCCAACGGCGCCGGCTACAAAGTGGCGCCGGAAGCGCTCTGGGAACTCGGTGCCGAAGTGGTCAAGATCGGTGTCGAGCCGAACGGGCGCAACATCAATTACAAGTGCGGCTCGACGGCGCCGGAAGCCCTCGTCGAGAAGGTGCGCGAGGTACGCGCCGACATCGGCATCGCACTCGACGGCGACGCCGATCGTGTCGTTCTGGTCGACGAGAAGGGCCACATCGTCGACGGCGACCAATTGATGGCGGTGATCGCGGAGAGCTGGCACAGGCGCGGCAAGCTCTCCGCCGGCGGCATCGTCGCCACCGTCATGAGCAACCTCGGACTCGAACGTTATCTCAAATCCATAGGGCTCAGCATGGCGCGCACGCCGGTCGGCGACCGCTATGTCGTCGAGCACATGAGGAAGCACGGCTTCAACGTTGGCGGCGAGCAGTCCGGGCACATCGTGCTGTCGGATTTCATCACCACCGGCGACGGCCTCGTGTCGGCGCTGCAGGTGCTCGCGGTTGCTGTTGCATCGGGCCGCCCCGTGTCAGAGGTTTGCAACCGCTTCGAGCGTCTGCCGCAGATCCTCAAGAACGTCCGTTACGCCAACGGCCGGCCGCTGGAGCATCTCGACGTGCGCAAGGCGATCGAGGCGGGCAAGGAAAAGCTCGGCTCGAGTGGGCGCCTGGTCATCCGCCCGTCCGGCACCGAACCCGTCATCCGGGTGATGGCGGAAGGCGACGATGAGGCGCTCGTCGGCCGCGTCGTCGGTGACATCTGCGAGGCGGTGCGCTCGGCGGCCGGCGTGCACTGACGCACCAACGCCGAGGGAGCGTTGCGGTTTTCAGGCCTGTGAACGGGCGGGGGCAGCACTCCCGCCCGTTCGCGTCATGCGACTGGCCGCTGGCGTGCCGATACGGCACGCCGATTAAGCGCTCCTTAAATAATCTCGGCGATAGTCGTCTCATGACAGGCGGCTGATGCGTTGCGTTCCACTTTCCGCCGTCGCTTGCCCGGTCAGCTCGGAAAGGGAATTCTAATGGCCAGTATTCGCGGTTCGATCGCGCTCTCGATCGCCGTCCTCACCCTGGGCGCCGCTTCGGCCGGCGCCGCGGATCTCTACGGTGGCAGCGTCAAGGACGGCTACGTTCCGATGGAGGTCCACTCGTCGGGCCCGTCGTGGTATGTGCGCGTCGACGGCTCCTACAGCCACTACGACGATCCGATCATGGTCGAGGATCACATCTACGATCTCGTCGACACCAGCCTGTCCAGCGCCTGGGGTGTCGGTGGCGGCGTCGGCGTTTACCTGAGCCACGGCTTCCGTGCCGACCTCACCTACGAACATCGCTTCGAGTCCGACGCCACGGGCACGCTGCTCAACCATGCCGCCGATCTGAACGGCGTGCGCGAATTCGGCCTCAAGAGCCGTCTGCTGCTCGCCAACGTCTACTACGACTTCAACCAGGGCGGCCGCTTCTCACCCTATATCGGCGTCGGCCTCGGCTATGTTCGCCACGAGACCACGGCGGGCACGGTCACCGGCCTGTGCGGCTGCGACGGCACGATCGACGGCGAGAAGGCGGGTAGCGTCGCTGGCGCTGTGATGGCGGGCGTCACCGTCAACCTGACCGGCGATCGCGGCCGTGAAGTTCACGGCGGCAGCACCAAGGATGGCGTCGTGTTTGCAGCCAGCAATCGCGCGCTGCTGCTCGACGTCGGCTACCGCTATCTCTACCTCGGCGAAGCGACGACCGGCCCGGTGCGCGCCAACCTGCCCGGCGGCCCGGTGGTTTCCGACGATCCGACGGTCGAGAACATTCATGCGCACGAACTGCGCGTTGGTCTGCGCTACAACCTGAACTGACGAGCGGCATCTGGGCGGGGCGAAAGCTCCGCCCGTGAGTTGACGAAGCCGGCGCGGCATCGAGCAGGCCCGGCACTTGTAGAGGCGTATCGGCCGCATGGCCGACTGCCGGGGATCGTCCGGGAGTTCTCGGATTTTCGTCTCGCGTTTCGCGGTTCTCACGACCGCGCCGGAATTTTCCCGTGATCCCGCGCTCGCATCTTCAGCAATGCGAGCGAGGCAGTGTCGGACCGCAGCGAGTTCACATGTCGTAGGTGTCGCGGGCGGGAGCGTCCGGCGCCGAAAGGGGATCGAAAGCCATGACCTTGAAGTTCAAGACCGCCGCGCTCGGCGCGCTGCTGCTCACCAGCACGGCCCCCGCATTCGCGGGTGGCGACTATGTTTATGATTACGGCGGCGGCAGCATCAAGGATGTCGGCGCTGCGGGCGTCCCCGTGCCGGCGCCGGTGCCGCTGCCGATGTACGACGCCGAGTGGTACGTCCGCATGGACGCGGGCTACGCGTTCTCTGCGTCAGGCGATGTGGAAGTGACCGGCATTCCGCTGCCGGTGACCTCGCTCGACGACCAGAACGGCACCGCCAGTTTCTCGTTCGGCTTCGGCCGCTACCTGACGCCGAGCCTGCGCGCCGATTTCACCATCGACCTGCGCAACGGCCGCACGGTGACGAAGCAGGAAGGTCCGGTTTCGATCAGCGCCTTTACGCCCGGCGACAGCATCACCGTCAACTATCTCGACAACGGCGTTCCCGCGCAGGCGACGCTGCAGACGAACATGGAGACGATCTACCAGGGTGACGTCGCACAGCGGGCCCGCGTCGAGACGGACACGGCCTTCTTGAACCTCTACTACGACCTCCAAACCGGTACGCGCTTCAAGCCTTACATCGGTGGCGGCGTGGGCGTCGCGCAGCACTATCTGAAGTCGACCGCCATCGGCGAATTGCGCTGCCAGAGCGTCAGCCAGCACGCGCTCTATGACCCGGTCTCCGGCCAGGGGCCATTTTCGACGCATGGCATCGCTTGCCCGGCCGACGCCGAGCCGCAGAATGTCTCCATGACCAAGTCCTCGACCGCATACGGTCTGGCTCTCAACGCACAGGCTGGTATCGCGGCGGAAATCTATCCCGGCATCATTCTCGATACCGGCTACAAGATGACGTGGACGAGCGGTACGGTCGCCCTGCTGGCGCCGGTCCCGGGCGGCACGTCGCTGATCGACATCGGCGACCGCATCGACCACGAGATCCGCACGGGTTTGCGCTTCAACATCAATTGACGAGAAGTCCGCGCGCCGCCGTGCGGCGGCCGCAGCCGGGGACGGGTGATTTCGATCGCCCGTCCCGCTTCGTTTCGAGCGGTTTGTTTCACCGGCGCGTGGCCGAACGCTGGGGTGCCGAGTCAACGGCATTGACGGGGTTGCGCGTTTTCACTAGACCCGCCAGCGGGCCACCCCTCCCCAACGAGGGGCTCGCTATCTGGAAGGGTAGAACCATGACCACGCTCGCAAAGCCGGCGACACGGCCGGCCAACCCCAATTTTTCGTCCGGTCCATGCGCCAAGCGTCCCGGTTGGACGTTCGATGTGCTGCACGGCGCGCTTCTCGGCCGCTCGCACCGCTCCAAAGAGGGCAAGGCGCGGCTGAAGCTCGCCATCGACAAGACCAAGGCGATCCTCGGTGTCCCCGCCGAGTTCGCCTGTGCGATCATGCCCGGTTCCGACACCGGCGCGTTCGAGGCCGCCATGTGGGCGATGCTGGGCCAGCGCGGCGTCGATGTGCTGGCGTGGGAGAGCTTCGGCGGCATCTGGGTGACGGACGCGGTGAAGCAGTTGAAGCTTGCCGATCTGCACGTCTTCGAAGCGCCGTTCGGCGTACTGCCCGATCTCTCGAAGATTGATTTTTCGCGCGACGTGGTGCTGACGGCCAACGGCACCACCGCCGGCGTGCGCCTGCCGAGCTACGATTTCATTCCCGCCGACCGCGCCGGTCTGACCATGCTCGACGCGACCTCCGCAGCGTTCGCTCAGGACATCGATTGGTCGAAGGTCGACGTGCTGACGTTCTCCTGGCAGAAGGTGATGGGGAGTGAAGCCGCGCACGGCATGCTGATCTTGTCGCCGCGCGCCATCGAGCGGCTGGAGACGTACACGCCGCCGCGGCCGCTGCCGAAGCTGTTCCGCATGACCAAGAGCGGCAAGCTGGACCGGGCGATCTTCGAGGGCGAAACGATCAACACGCCGTCGATGCTGGCGCTGGAAGACTATCTCGACGCGCTGGCTTGGGCCGAGCGAATCGGCGGGCAGCCGGAATTGAAGCGCCGCGCCGACGCCAACGCGCAGGTGCTGTTCGACTGGATCGCTGCAACACCGTGGATCGACAACCTGGCGCAGGATCGGGCGACGTGGTCGAACACGTCCGTGTGCCTGAGGATCGTCGATCCCGCGATCCTGTCACTTGCCGCAGACGCCCAGGCCAAGTTCGCCAAGGATCTGGTGGCGCTGCTCGAGAAGGAAAAGGTCGCATACGATTGCGGGTCCTATCGCGATGCCCCGGCGGGCCTGCGCATCTGGTGCGGCTCGACGGTCGAAACGAGTGACGTTGCGGCCCTCATCCCCTGGATCGAATGGGGCTTCGCGACGCTGAAGGGCAGCCTCGCCGAGGCGGCCTGAACGTGCCGGCGGCGCGCTCGGTGCGGCGCGCCCCGGAACTGAAATCCACGTCTCTGTCTCTTGAACACGAGCGACGCCGCCGCGTACCCGCGACGCGAACGATGGCCCGCGCCCGCTCGACCAGCGCAGAAAGGCTGCAGCCATGACAGCTCCCAAGGTTCTCATCTCCGACGCACTGTCCGAGCGGGCGGTCGCGATCTTCCGCGATCGCGGCCTCGACGTGACGTTCGAACCCGAACTCGGCAAGGACAAGGATCGGCTCGCCGAGGTCATCGGTGGCTTCGACGGCCTCGCCATCCGCTCGACGACCAAGGTAACGGAGAAGCTGCTCGCCGCCGCCTCCCGCCTCAAGGTCATCGGCCGAGCCGGTATCGGTATCGACAACGTCGATACCAAAGCCGCGACGGCGCGCGGCGTCATCGTGATGAACACGCCGTTCGGCAATTCGATCACCACCGCCGAGCACGCCATCGCATTGATGATGGCGCTGGCCCGCCAGATCCCCGAGGCCAACGCCTCGACCAAGGCCGGCAAGTGGGAGAAGAACCGCTTTCTCGGCGTCGAGCTTTACAACAAGACGCTCGGCGTCATCGGCTGCGGCAACATCGGCGCCATCGTCGCCGACCGAGCCATCGGCCTCAAGATGAAAGTGGTGGCGTTCGATCCGTTCCTGTCGCCGGAGCGGGCCATGGAGATCGGCGTCGAGAAGGTCGAACTCGACGACCTGCTGCGCCGCGCCGACGTGATAACCCTGCACACGCCGCTGACCGACAAGACGCGCGGCATCATCTCCGCCGAAGCGCTGGCCAAAACCCGCCCCGGCGTGCGCATCGTCAACTGCGCGCGCGGCGGCCTGATCGACGAGGCGGCACTCTACGATGCGCTGAAGTCCGGGCACGTCGCTGGCGCCGCACTCGACGTGTTCGAGGTCGAACCGGCAAAGGATAGTCCCCTGTTCGCGCTCGAAGAGGTGATCGCGACGCCGCACCTCGGCGCCTCGACCGGCGAAGCTCAGGAGAACGTCGCGCTGCAGGTCGCCGAGCAGATGAGCGATTATCTGCTCAAGGGTGCCATCACAAACGCCGTCAATTTTCCCTCGATCTCGGCTGAGGAAGCGCCGCGTCTGACGCCTTTCGTCAAGCTGGCCGAGCAACTCGGATCGTTCGCCGGACAGTTGACGGACGTGCCGATCAAGGCCGTGCGCATCGAGTACTGTGGCGAGGTGGCGGGGCTCAACGTCAAGCCGTTGACGGCGGCGGCGGTCGCCAATGTCCTGCGCCCGTCGCTCGCCGAAATAAACATGGTGTCGGCAGCCTCCATGGCGCGCGATCGCGGCATCGCCATCGAGGAAATGCTCTGCTCCAGTCACGGCGTCTATGAAAGCTACGTCAAGCTGACCGTCAAAACCGACACCTACGAGCGTTCGGTCGCGGGAACCATCGCCTCCAACGGCCGGCCGCGCATCATCCAGGTGCGCGACATCGACATGGACTTCGAGGTGGCGCCGCACATGCTGTTCATCCGCAACCGTGATCAACCGGGCTTCATTGGCCAGTTCGGCATGCTGATGGGAGAGGCGGGCGTCAACATCGCGACGCTCAACCTCGGCCGACATGCGCCGGGCGGCGATGCCATAGCTGTGGTGGCCGTCGACCAGGAGGTGACGGACGTGGTGCTGGCCAAGGTTGCCGGCCTGCAACAGGTTGTCCGCGCCCGCCGCCTTTCGTTCTGAAGGGCGGCGGCGTCGCCGATCGGAGCGGGCTTTGACGGCGGCACGGCGGACGGCGTAAGGTGGCGCGCTGCCCGTCGCGCCGACTCGCGTGCCGCCGCATCGCCATCGTCCGCGCCCGGATGCGCGCGACGGTGACGCCCGGCAAGCTGTTTGGGACTAGGACCTGCGGACGGCCATCAGCACGACGTTCGATCGACCTCAGTGTGCGCGCAAAGCCGCCAGCGTGCGGTTGGCCGCGATCAACCAAGCCACGAAAGACCAAATGCCGTGATCGAGGAATTCCACCGCATCAAGCGCCTGCCGCCCTACGTATTCGCCGAAGTGAACCGGTTGAAGGCAGAGGCCCGAGCGCGCAAAGCGGACATTATCGATCTCGGCATGGGCAATCCCGACCTGCCGACGCCGCCGCACATCGTCGAAAAGCTGGTCGAGACCATCGGCAAGCCGCGCACCAACCGCTATTCGGCATCGAAGGGCATACCGGGGCTGCGCCGTGCGCAGGCCGCCTATTACGAGCGCCGTTTCGGCGTCAAGCTCAACCCGGAAACGCAAGTCGTCGCCACGCTCGGCTCGAAGGAGGGCTTCGCCAACATGGCGCAGGCCATCACCGCGCCGGGTGACGTCATCATTGTGCCCAACCCGACCTATCCGATCCACGAGTTCGGCTTCCTGATCTCGGGGGCTTCCGT
>JBKBNR010000017.1:14797-16696 GCA_046295315.1 Hyphomicrobiaceae bacterium | reverse complement strand
ACGGTGCCGAAGGGGACCGAGCGTATCCGGCTGACGCCGTCGCCGCAGCACACCGACGCACAGATGGATCATCTGGTGGCGTCGCTGAAAGAGCTGTGGGAGCGCTGCCCGGTGGCCCACGACACGTTCGTCAAGCTCGCCGCCGAGTGACGCGCATAATCCAAACTTGAAAATCGACGCCGCCGCGGCCATGCCGCTGGCGGCGTTGTCGTCGATGGGGTAGGCCGCCGCCGACCCGGCCGGGGATGAACAGCGACCCACGCCGACGGGCGCGGTGAAATACCAGCAAATTCGCCGTTCTTTTGCGCGACGGGGTGTCGCCGTCGCCTTGTTTCGCGCTTTTAGACTATGGTAGATAGTCGTCATTCGATGGTGGCATGCCAAGCGCTTGCAACCTGCCGCGACCATCGCCCGCGCATGAGCCGATACGCGACCCCGAAGAAGAACAAACTGCCGCAAGTCCGAAGTCGCTCCCGGCCGTAGAAGACAAGAACCCGCCCAGACGAGGAAACAACTCAATGTCGACAGCCAAGGCCGCCTACGCTCCGACCCAGTCGAAATTCTTCTCCGCCTCGCTCGCCGAAACCGATCCTGAAATGGCCGCTGCCATCGCCAAGGAACTCGGCCGCCAGCAGCATGAAATCGAGCTGATCGCGTCGGAGAACATCGTCTCGAAGGCGGTGCTCGAGGCGGCGGGTTCGGTGCTGACCAACAAATACGCCGAGGGCTATCCGGGCAAGCGCTACTACGGCGGCTGCCAGTACGTCGACATTGCCGAAAACCTCGCCATCGAGCGCGCCAAGAAGCTGTTCAACTGCGGCTTCGCCAACGTGCAGCCGAACTCGGGTTCGCAGGCCAATCAGGGCGTGTTCAACGCGCTGCTGAAGCCGGGCGATACCATCCTCGGCCTGTCGCTGGCGCACGGTGGTCATCTCACGCACGGCGCTCCGGTCAACCAGTCGGGCAAGTGGTTCAAGGCGACTCACTACGAAGTCCGTCCCGACACGCAGCTCGTCCACATGGAGGACGTTCGCGCCAAGGCTTTGGAAGTGAAGCCGCAGCTCATCATCGCCGGCGGCTCGGCCTATCCGCGCAAGATCGATTTCGCCGCCTTCCGCGCCATCGCCGATGAAGTCGGCGCCTACTTCCTGGTCGACATGGCACACTTCGCCGGTCTCGTCGCCGCCGGTCTCTATCCGAGCCCGTTCCCGCATGCCCACGTCGTGACTTCGACGACGCACAAGACGCTGCGCGGTCCGCGCGGCGGCATCATCCTCACCAACGACGAGGAAATGGCGAAGAAGTTCAACTCGGCCATCTTCCCCGGCATTCAGGGCGGCCCGCTGATGCACGTCATCGCCGGCAAGGCCGTGGCATTCGGTGAGGCGTTGCAGCCGGAGTTCAAGCTCTACTGCAAGAACGTCATCGAGAACGCCAAGGCGATGGGCGAGGTGCTCGTGCAGGCCGGCTTCGCGCTCGTTTCGGGCGGCACGGATTCGCACCTCATCCTCGTCGACCTGCGGCCGAAGAACCTGACCGGCAACATCTCCGAGCGCGCACTGGGCCGCGCCAACATCACGGTCAACAAGAACGGCGTGCCGTTCGACCCCGCCAAGCCGATGGTGACGTCGGGCATCCGCCTCGGCGCGCCCGCTGGTACCACGCGCGGCTTCGGTGTCGCCGAGTTCCAGCAGGTCGGCCGCATGATCGCGGAAGTGCTCGATGGTCTCGCCAAGAACGGCGAGGAGGGCAACGCGGCCGTCGAAGCCAAGGTCAAGGCGGAAGCCATCGCACTTTGCGACCGCTTCCCGATCTACGCCTGAACCAGGACCGGCGGCGCGCATACCCAGGATCATCGGGGTGGATTCCTTCGAGTTCTCTCTGCGCGCCGTCGGGGCT
>JBKBNR010000017.1:8397-14787 GCA_046295315.1 Hyphomicrobiaceae bacterium | reverse complement strand
GATCGCGGCGCGCGCCGCGCTGACGGCAAACGTGCTCGACGAAGCGTTGGGAGCTATCTCGGGTCTTGGCGTCGCGCGCGCTGAGAGGACGCGGACCTGGTGGTTGGCGCTATCGTCCGTGCTCGTTTTTGCGGGCGGGGCTGCGCTCGTCGCGCTGGTCGACGTTGCCGCGCCGCTGTTCGCACTGAACGCCCTTGGACAGGCGTCGTACCTGTTCGTCGTCGCGCCGCGCTTCCTCGACCCCGCGGACCCACCGGACCATGCCGGCCGACGGCAGACCTTCAATGCGTTCATCGTTTATCTCGCCGCGACGTCGCTGGTCCTGTGGGCCGAGCATTCGGGCAGGCTCAGTCTTTTTCGAGAAGCGGATTGGCGCGTGCTGAGCGGCGTGTTCGTCGCCACCGCCGCGCTGGCGATCTACGTCGTCTGGCATCTCTCGGCGCCATGGTCACGGAAAACGCTAGGACCTGAAATCGGCCGACAACTGCGGGACGCGAGCGACACGAGTTCGTCGGTCGAGGGTGCCGCCGCCGACGTTGCCGGTGACCAGGGCGACGCCGGGGTGCGGGGCGTGTTGGTCAAGGCTGAGCCCCACCGGTCTGCTCTCCACATCTATCAACTCGACAGGCAGGGTGACATCGCGCCGGAGTCTCTCGGTCTCTCGCCGGCCTTGACGCGCGATCTGCTGGATTGGGCCGAGGCCATCGCGGCATCGGTTCCCGATGTGTCGGAGGCGCCGTCGCAGCGGAGCGCGCAACAACACACCGAGCATGCAGCCATGGCGCGTCGGCTTGCTCAGCGTCTGGCATGCGAACGCCCTGATCTCGCCGTATATGTCGAGACGGACGACTGGGGAATCGAGGAAGTCAACGGCGGCGGAGCGGCTGGTAGCGGTTCTGAGGCATGACGCCGACCGGCAATCCGGCTGCGATCGTCTGATCCTCTTTCGGCTCCGGCTTCTGCCGTCCCGGCGGGGCGCTTGCGGGGCTGGCGCTGAGGGCGGGGCAACGTGCTTTGCGACCGCTTCCCGATCTACGCTCGATTGCGACAGTCATCGGAGCCAATCTCCACGCGGCCGGGGTTTCCCGGCCGCGTTTCCATTTGGAGGATCTCATGCGTTTGAACGTTTTTTCGGCCGTGCTGGCGGCGGCTGTCGCCTCACTGTTCGCCGTTGGCTCGGCCAATGCCGCGTCGTGCTCGAGCTGGAAGGCGACGTGCGAAAGCCGCGGCGGCGGCGCCTCGTGCGACGCCAAATACGCGAAGTGCCTGAAAACCGGCACCTTCACGGAAGGCGCAAAGTTCGGCGGCGCGACGCACACGGGCCTCGCCAAGACCTAGGTTTTGCCCATTGTTGCAGGCTGGAGCGCTTGCCGCCGGCGCGATCCGTCCGGCGGCAAGCCTTGTCGAGCACCTCGAAAAGCGCGGTTTCATTACTGCCACATGCCGACGCGCCGCTAGCCCCGCCATCGGGCCTCGGCTGGCGGTAGGGATCGGCGCGGCGACGGGCCTGGCCGTCAACGCTGGCCGAGCCGAAGCCGGTCAGCGTTGCTGAAACCCGCCTGCCGCCGCTGGGAATGACGATCTCAAGAGCTGCCGGCCCGGCCTGCAGGCCGGCGCGATGAGAATGCGACGCAGCCGCAGTTGATCGCCGGCGCGGTCTCGTCCATACCAGCCGACTGTTTGCCAGAGAGCGGAGACGGATCGGTGCGCTGCCCCTATTGCGGAAGCGAGAATACGCAGGTGAAGGACAGCCGGCCGACGGAGGAGAATGCCGCCATCCGCCGTCGCCGCATCTGCCCCGATTGCGGCGGACGTTTCACCACGTTCGAGCGGGTGCAGCTTCGCGATCTCGTCGTCGTCAAGCGCTCGGGCCGCAAGGTCGCATTCGACCGCGACAAGCTGCTGGCCTCGATCAACATCGCCATCCGCAAGCGGCCGATCGAGCCGGAGCGTATCGAGCGCATGGTGTCGGGCATCGTGCGCCAGCTCGAAAGCTCAGGGGAAACCGAGATCCCCTCGCACACCATCGGCGAACTGGTGATGGAAGCGCTGCGCGGTCTCGATCCGGTCGCCTACGTGCGCTTCGCCTCCGTCTATCGCGATTTCCGCGAGGCGTCCGACTTCGCCGAGGTGCTGGGCGAAATCGCGCGGGTGCCGACCAGCGACCGCAGCCCAGCGGGTGGCGGGGCATCGCCGTCTGGCGACGGGGACTGGAGCGACGGTCCGGGTTCGCCATTGTCTAAGAAGGTGTGAGGCGGCATGCCGTCGTCCGCGCCACCGCGCTTCGCCGTTTACGCGGCGTTCGATCATCACATGATGGGCATAGCGCTGCGCATGGCGCGGCGCGGCCTCGGCACGACGGCCCCCAATCCGTCGGTCGGCGCCATCATCGTCGATCCCGCGACGGGCGAGATCATCTCGCGCGGCTGGACGCAGCCGGGCGGTCGGCCGCACGCCGAGCCGGTGGCCATTGCGCGGGCGGGCGCCAGGGCGCGCGGCGCCACGATGTACGTGACGCTGGAGCCGTGCTCGCATCACGGCAAGACGCCACCGTGTTCGGATGCGGTGCTGGCGGCGGGTCTCGCGCGCGTGGTGGTGGCATTGACAGATCCCGATCCGCGCGTGTCGGGGCGCGGCCTCGACCAGTTGCGCCGTGCCGGTGTCGCAGTGACGCGCGGCGTGCGCGCCGAGGAAGCGCACTGGCTGACGCGCGGCCACATCGTCCGTGTCAGCGAGCGCCGGCCTTTCGTGCAATTGAAGATCGCCGTCGGGGCCGACGGCCTCGTGCCGCGTGGCACGGGCAGCGCGCCGGTGTTCGCCACGGGGGAGGTGGCGCGCGCGCGCGGGCATCTGATGCGGGCCGAAGCCGATGCCATCATGGTGGGGCGCGGCACGGTGCGTGACGACGATCCCGATCTGACGTGCCGCCTGCCGGGGCTCGCGCATCGCTCACCCCTGCGCGTCGTCGTGGCCAGCGATCCAACGGGTGTCGAAACGAGCCGTCTCGCGGCAACCGCGCGCGTCGTGCCGGTACAACTGTTCACGGCGCCTGCGGCGCTGGGCCAGCACGCCGCAGCCGGAACGCTCGAAGCCGCTGGCGTCAAGGTCGTTCCGCTGCGTATGGTCGCCGGCCATCTGTGGCTGCCCGCCATCCTGGAGCGCCTGGCCGCCGACGGCATCACGCGGCTGCTCGTCGAAGGCGGGCCGGGCCTGTGGTCGGCGTTCGCGCGCCATGGCCTCTACGACGAAGCCGTGCTGTTTCATGCGCGGCGCGTGGCGTCGGTCGGCGTTGGCGAGAGCGAGGCGCGGCGCGCCCTCGCCGCTGTCGCCGGCATAGCTGATCTCGATCTTGCCGAGCGGCGGCATCTGGACGGCGACGATATGCTGGTGTTCCGGCAGCGCGGATCGCAAACGGTGACGTGACGAACCGCCCGGCGGCGGCGCAACGTGAAAAACGAACACGGCAAACGAAAGAGACGGCAGCATGTTCACAGGGCTCATCAGCGACGTCGGCGAGGTGGTCGGCCGCGACGGAGGGCGTTTCACCATCGCGTCGCATTACGATGCCGCCACGGTCCCTATCGGTGCGTCGATCGCCTGCGATGGCGTCTGCTTGACGGCCACATCGGTCGTGGCTGTGCCGTCCGGCATGCGTTTCACCGTCGACGTCTCCAACGAGACGCGCGCCAAAACGACGCTGGACACCTGGCAGCCCGGCCGCGCGATCAACCTGGAACGGCCGCTGAAGGCCGGCGACGAACTCGGCGGACATATCGTCTCGGGCCACGTCGACGGCCTCGCCCGCATCGTCGCGATCACGCCGGACGGGGACTCACTGCGGTTTCTTTTCGATGCGCCCGAGCATCTCGCCATGTACATCGCGCCGAAAGGCTCGGCGGCGCTCGACGGTACGTCGCTGACGGTCAACGAGGTCGCCGGTTCCCGCTTCGGCGTGAACATCATTCCGCATACCTTGACCGCGACCACGTGGGGGCGCAAAAAGCCCGGCGACGACGTCAACCTCGAGGTCGACCTGTTCGCGCGCTACGTCGCTCGACTGATGGAGTTCCGCCCGTGAGCAAGAGACCGAAACGGACGGCGAAGGCCGCCGCAGGAAACTCCGACCGCGCTCTAGCGCCGACACCGGAAATTCTGGAAGAACTGCGCAATGGCCGGATGGTCGTCCTGGTCGACGCGGAAGATCGCGAGAACGAGGGAGATCTGGTCATTCCGGCGCAGATGGCGACGCCGGACGCGATCAACTTCATGGCCAAGCATGGTCGCGGGCTGATCTGCCTGACGCTGACCAAGGCGCGCGCCGCGGAGTTACGGCTCGAGAGCATGGTGCGCGACAACCGCTCGCGCCGCGAGACGGCCTTCACCGTGTCTATCGAGGCGCGCGACGGCATCACGACGGGCATTTCCGCGCACGACCGCGCCCGCACCATCGCTACCGCCATCGACCCGACCAAGGGCGCCGACGAGATCGTCTCGCCGGGCCACGTGTTTCCTCTGGTGGCGCGCGACGGCGGCGTGCTGATCCGCGCCGGCCACACCGAGGCGAGTGTGGATCTGGCGCGCCTCGCCGGGCTCTATCCGGCGGCAGTCATCTGCGAGATCATGAACGACGACGGCACGATGGCGCGGATGAGCGACCTGGTGCCATTCGCCAAGCAGCACGGCCTCAAGATCGGCTCCATCGAAGATCTGATCGCCTACCGGCTGGGCAACGACACCATCGTCGAGCGCGTCGCCTGCAAGCCGGTGCGAAGCAACTTCGGCGGCGAGTTCGATCTCTGCGTCTACGCCACGAAAGTGGAGCCCGGCGAGCACATCGCCATGGTCAAAGGCGACGTGTCGAGCGGCGATCCGGTGCTCGTGCGGGTGCACGCCGTCGATCCGTTGGTCGATCTCGTCGGCGTCGGTTATGCGTCTTCGGTCGGACTTCTCGAGAAATCGCTGCGCGCCGTCGACGCCGCCGGGCGCGGGGTCGTGATCGTCATTCGCGATCTCAATCCGCGCACGTTTTCCGAGCATATCCACGAAACGCCCAAGCGCCCCGGCGCCAAGGCGGCGGATCGCGAACGCCGGCAGGTCGAAATCGGCGTCGGTTCGCAGATTCTGCGCGATCTGGGCGTCAGCGACATGGTACTGCTGACCAACTCGCCCGAGCAGGTTTACGTAGGTCTCGATGCCTTCGGACTGCGCATCGTCGAAACGCGAAAGATCGGGTGAGCGCCATGGTGCAACGCCGGACACGCCGCCCCGAGGGCAGCGGTGAGGAGACGCGGACTCCGCCAGCCGCGCCGCGGCGGGTTTCGACGCGCATTCTCATCATCGAGGGGCGCTACTATGACGACATCGCGGATGAGCTGCTGGCTGGCGCTGTCGCCGAAATCGAGGCCGCCGGTGCGCGCTTCGAGCGCGTCACAGTGCCCGGAGCACTCGAAATTCCTCAGGTTCTCGTCGCTGCGGTGAATTCCGGCATCATTCCGCGGGGCGCACCGTCGAGCCGCTTCTGCGGCGCCATAGCACTCGGTTGCGTGATCCGCGGCGAGACTTCGCACTACGACGTCGTGGTGAACAACGCCAACCACTGGCTGATGGAGACGGCGATGCGCTATCGCGTGCCGCTCGGCAACGCCATTCTGACCGTCGATACCCAGGAGCAGGCAATGGCGCGCGCACGTGGTGGACGGCAAGGCAAGGGTGGCGACGCGGTGCGCGCCTGTTTCTCGTTGATCGACATCGCGCGGCAGTTCCAGGGGCTCGGCGCATGACGGCCAAATCAAAACCCAAGGCAGCGCCGGGCGGTCGATCGCTAGCCCGCATGGCCGCCGTACAGGCGCTCTACCAGATGGACATCGGCGGCACCGATTTGAACGCCGTGATCCGCGAGTTCGAGACGACGCGCTTCACGGGCGACGAGAAGGACGAACTGGTCGCCAACGCCGACACGCAGTTTTTCGCCGACATCCTCCGCGGCGTCGTGCGCCGCCAGCGCGACATCGACCCTATCGTCGACGATCAACTGGCGTCAGGCTGGCGGCTGGTGCGGGTCGATTCGATCCTGCGCGCCATCCTGCGTGCCGGCGTGTTCGAGCTGCAGGAGCGTCGCGACGTGCCGGCCCGCGTCGTGATCAACGAGTACATCGAGGTGGCGCACGCCTTCTTCGCCGACGAGGAGCCGAAGGTCGTCAACGGCATCCTCGATCGCATTGCGCGGCGCATGCGCCCCGCCGAGTTCCAGCAGAAGGACGGCGCGCGCAAGGATCAACCGGCGGTTGCTGGAGGCGTTGCCGCCGGTGCGCCGCCCCACCACGAGACCCACGAGCCCGACCCGGCCGCCGAAACCCCCGCCGGCACCATAAGGGGCGCGCCCATAGGGGG
>JBKBNR010000017.1:0-8387 GCA_046295315.1 Hyphomicrobiaceae bacterium | reverse complement strand
CCGACGAGGCCGTCCGAAGCGAGGCCGAGCTGATCCAGCACTATCTGGCGCCGCTGACCGACGACCACGACGGTGCGCTGGAGCTTCGCGACGACTGCGCCTACCTGGCGCCGGACGCCGGCTTCGATCTCGTGCTGACCACCGACTCGATGGTCGAGGGGCGCCACTTCCTGCCCGGAGATGTGCCGGGCTTCAAAGCCCTCGCCGTCAATATCTCTGATCTCATCGCCAAAGGCGCGGAGCCGGTAGGTTACCTGCTGACGTTGGGGCTCGCTGCGCTTCCGACCCGCAAGTTTCTCATCAAGCTGACGACAGGGCTCGGCGCGGCGCAGATGGCGTTCGGATGCCGACTGCTCGGCGGCGACACCGACGTCACGGGCGGCCCGTTCACCATCACCATCGCCGCCCTCGGCCGCCTGCCGAGTGGCACGATGGTGCGTCGCAACGGGGCCCGTCCGGGCGATATCGTCTACGTCACCGGCACGATAGGCGATGCGACGCTCGGCCTTCGACTGCGGCAATCACCGGAGCTCGCCAAAGCGTGGGGCCTGGAGACGGCCGCTGCCGTGGCGCTGGTCGGCCGGTTCGACATGCCGCGCCCGCCGGTCGCGGCCGCGCAGCCGCTGCGAGCGCATGCCAGCGCCGCGATGGATGTTTCGGACGGGTTGGCGAAGGATTTCCTCACCCTCTGCCGCGCCTCGGGTGTCGGCGGTACGTTGCGGCTCGATGCGGTGCCGTTGTCCGGGCCGGCGCGGCGCGTGATCGGGGGTGGCGGCGTCGCTGTCGCGGAGTTGATCTCGGGCGGCGAAGATTACGAGGTTCTGGCGACCGTGCGTGCCGAGAAGGCTCAGAGTTTCGAGGCGGCGCTCGCTGCGGCCGGCGTCCGTGCTACCGCAATCGGCAGCATCGACGCTGGCGAGGGCTGCCGGTTCGTCGGCACCGACGGCGCGCCGGTACGCCTCGAGGCGGTCGGGTGGGACCACCTCGACGGCCGCTGACCCAGGGATGTTGTCAGGGCGCTGCTGTTCGGCCATGCTGCGATGCAGCAGAAATCCGGTGGACGGGGCGGCGATATGAACCTGTCACACTTCCGTTCGCCCGCCGATCGCGCTACCCAAGCTGCCACGAGACACCGACGCACCAGTGCGGCCGGTGCAAGCGGAATAGCCGTCCGAACATGGTCTTGCCGGATCACATGGCAACCAACGCCTGGCGAGCCTCTGATTGTCGAGGGCTAGTGTGATGACCGAGAAGTCCGCTGCATACCTTTCAGCCCGGAAGGGAGGCGGACTTCTCGGTCTGAACCACAGGAGTTCCGTGAAACTTCTGGTGTCGTTCAGATCGCGAAAATCGTTCGGAGCGTGCGGCAGAATGAGACGAACTTCGCGATCACGACATTCGCCGGCGACGCAATTCGGCCGTCAGCCGTCTTTGTTTGGCCATATCCGTTTCGATCTATTGACCGGGCCGGATTCGGTCGCAACTTGAAGCGCTTCCGGGCGTTGTATCGCAGTCGTTCCGGGAAATTCGGAGCAGGGGAACATATGGCAGGTTCGGCATATAACCGGGATCGTCCGCAGATCCGAGGCGGTTTTGGCTCGAGGGTGTTAGCGGCCAACATCTGCTTGTTGCTGGGTCTTGCCTTTACCGCGGCACCGACCGCCAAGGCACAAGGTGCCGAGTGGTGGGAGCAGTTGCCCGGATTTGGTGGCGTGGTCGGGGAGCGTCGCAAGGCCGAACCGAAGGCCCGCACGGAACGTCAGGCCGAAAGTTTCGACGACTTGCGGCCGAACGCGACGCCGTGGTTGAGCGAGGACATGGTTCACGCCTTCGATCGCGCGATCGAGCGCTATGAGCGGCTCGTCGAACGCGGCGGCGGCTGGGCGCCGATCCCGCGCGGACGCACCATTCGTCCCGGCGACGACGACGAGCGTATTCCGTTGGTTAAGCGCCGGCTTCGCGTAACGGGAGAACTGCCGCCGCGTGAGGAATATTTCGAGACGCTCGCGCTCGACGACTTTGTCGAACGGGCGGTGCGCAAATTCCAGCGCAATCATGGGCTTCGGGTGACCGGGCGCGTCGATCGCGCGACCATCGACGCGATGAACGTCTCCGCCAGTGACCGCCTGGCCCAGTTGCGCCTCAATCGCCAGCGCGTCATCGAGTTGATGCAGCCGCGCGTGGACAACCGCTATGTGCTGGTCAATGTCCCCTCGTTCGAGGCCGAAGCCGTCGAGAATTACGAGGTGCAGCAGCGTCACCGGGTAATCGTCGGCCGAGAGGGCCGCGAAACGCCGAATCTTCGCGGCACAATCCGGGCGCTGAATTTCTTTCCCTACTGGCGCGTGCCCACCTCGGTGGCCACGCTCGATTTGATTCCGAGACTGCGCAAGGAGCCGGATTACCTCGATAAGGAGGGCATCCGCGTCTATGACGGCAGCTACGACGGCCACGAAGTCCCGCTGACCAGCATCGACTGGTCGACCGTCGATCAGACGCGGATCCGCTTCAAGCAAGATCCGGGCGACCGCAACGCGCTCGGTCTGGTCCGCCTGGACATGTCCAACGAACACGGTGTCTACATGCACGACACACCGATGAAGAACCTGTTCGACCAGCGTGGACGCGCGTTCAGCGCCGGTTGTGTGCGCGTGCAGGGCGTTTTCGACCTTGCGGAGTGGATCGCGCGAGGCGAACCGGGATGGGAACAGCCGGGCCGTGTGCGGGATGTGCTCGATTCGGGCCAAGCGCTCGACGTGCCGCTGTCCCGGCCTGTTCCGGTTATTTTCGCCTACTTCACCGCCTGGGCCGAACCAAACGGGGATATCCAGTTTCGTCCAGATATCTATGGCCGGGATGGCACCTCATCGGTCCGCGTAGCAGGGGAAGCCGACCCGGATGCTCCGCCGCCGCCGCCGAACGGCATCGCGCCGTAAGCTCGGCGCGGGCGGCGCCTGAGATTTGGCGAAAAAGGTTGCGGTGTGTGCCGCCGCCGGATGGGGCGCGAGCTACCGATACGGACGATCTGACGCGCGGCCAATTCGCGAGATTTCGGAAGAGTTAATCGCCGCGGCCTGCGACCGCGGCGTTTTTTTGTGCATTGCGACATGATGTCGATCCGTTTGTTCCAAGTAATGCGAACGTTTTCAAGGGATATAATATCGGTTATCGGCTCAGTATTGCGGCGCAGCAACTTCGGCAGCGCCTGCCGACCCGCCTGAAACACCGCATCCGGTCAGTCACGAATATTATGATGCTAAAGAATTTTGGGTTATGTTGCTGCTGTCGGAAGACGTGTCGGATGTAGCCCGGTGCCAACAAGAGCACCACCTGCACGGCTGACCTGAAGGGTCGCCTGATGGACTGGGGCGGTCGTCCGCACTCAGATTTGTGTGCGTTCCTTGACGCCGCGCGGCCTGGGGAGTTTGGAATGACGAGAACACCTAGCGATACGGTGACGGCCGGCGCCAACAACATTGCAGTGATCGGGAAACCTGGCAGCGTACCGCCTGGGCAGTTTTCGGGCGACGCCGTCGAACGTCTCGCGGTCGCCTTCGAGCGCAGCGCCCGGCGGTGGGAGTTCATTGCTTACCCGGCGGTGGTCATTTTCACTCTGCTAGCGATCTACGGCTTCTACCAGATCTACTCGGTTTCGCGGGAACTGCGTCTGCTGGCGGAACAGTTGCGTCCGCAGATGGGCACGCAGCTCAACCAGTTGACCGACTCGATGAACACCCTGACGATGAACATCGCGCAGATGTCGCGCAACATCGACGCGATGAACGGCAAGATTGCATCGATGTCCGACGACACCAAGCAGATCGCCACGCGGATGAACCATCTGGCCAGCATCGATCAGCAGGTTGCTTCCATGAATCAGGCCGTTCAGAGCATGACGATGCACACAGATGCAATGCGCTGGAATATGGCGACTATGAATCGCTCGATTCAGAGACCAATGAACTTCGTAAACACATTCATGCCCTGGTGATTTGCCACAATCGCGCCACAATTTGACGTTGCTGCATCGCAACACGAACTGTGCTATTTAGGTTTAAGCAAAATAAAACAATGGCTTGAGTTGTCACAAAGCGTGGCTTTAGGGGTGGACAACCCGTCGCACCCACTGACCTTGACGTAAGCCGCGCATCCCCGCACCCTGAATATGCGTCGTTCGCGATATAACCATCGGTTGCGGCGCCAAGCAGGCCGTAACTGGGGAGAAGCCGTCAATCACAAACCCACGCGACAGAGCCTGCAGACAACGATCTATAGCCAACCGGAGATGATTATCATGGCAAAGGATCCTTGCTGTTTCGGCTGCGATGGCTGCCTGAACATGCTGCTGGAGACGGTCGTATTCCTATCGGTGTTCTGTGTCGCCATCGGCGCCACCGTGATGCCGTTGATCGTACCGTGACCGTCGTCCACTATGGAGCTGCAAATGCTCCCTATGCCAACAAGCGCGCTCCCGTAGGGCCAGAGGCCCTGCGTTCCTGCCAGCGGACCGGATGGGCAGATTGCCGTCCAGCGAGTTTCCGCTCGATGCAAGTTTGAGTACCCGGCTCCAGCCTGCGGTCGTGCGGAGGCTGGAGCGCCAGAAGCGAAAGCGCCCGGACAGTGTACTGTCCGGGCGCTCTTTGTTTCAGGGGCTCTGCTCGGAGCGACTTCAACGAACGGTCGACGACGGGCAGGCGGCGCCGCTGGTCAGCCGCTCCAGTTCACGCGCACGCACCGGCGCAAGCTGGCGCAGCACGTCGACGAGGCACGCGGCGCGCGCTTCCTGCCTGGCGCGGATCAGCCGCAATCCGGTTTCGTAGAACTGCTCGCCGGCCTCTTCCTTCTTGCCCTGCTGGAACAGGATGTTGCCAAGCTCTCCGGTCAGATCTGGATTGTCGGGAAAGCGCCTCGCGAGCTCCCCGTAAGCGGCGACGGCTTCGGGCTTGCCGGCCGCGTAGGCCTCGCGGGCGTCGGCCAGGCCGCGCCGTAGAGCCTCGGCGCTGCCGGCCGGAGGCGTTGTCGAGACCACAGGCGGCGTGGCGACCGTTGCGGCAGAGTCGCCGACGGCGCGCGTCGGCGGCTCGAGAGCTGCTGTCGTGGTTGGGGACTTTGCCGGTTCGGAGCGCGACGACGTCGAGGGCGCATTCGCCGGCGTTGCGTCCGCCGGCTTTGGGGGCGGAGAGGATGTGGCGGGCGTCGCGCCGGCAGTCGTCGTTTCCGGCTTGGTCGTTGCGGCGCCTTCGCTCGTCGCGGCAACGACGGGCACGGCGGCCGTCGGGGCGGGCGCCAGCGCCGGCGCAGGTGGGGCAGAGGCGGGCGCTGCGGGTGTGGCCGGTGTCGCGGCAAGCGCAGGCGCCGCAGCAGCGTTCGGCGCCGTGGCTGCGGCAGCCGTGGTCGCGGTCGCTGCCGCTGCCGGAGCAGCCGGTGCCTTGTCCGCCAGTACGGGCGTCTTGTCCATCCAGCGGCCGAGCGCGTTGTCGGCGCAAACGGTGTTGCCGACGTCGCGCAGAATCGGCGCGTGATAGATGTAGCCAAGCACGCCCGCGACAGCGACGCCCGCGAACAGGAGGTGGCTGAACACCGAGCGGATGAACCGGCTGACAGGCCCGCGCTTCGGCTTGCCCGGATGCTGTTTCGCAGCGGCGGCGGGTGGCACATGCGTTTGTGGCGGGGGTGCCACCTGCTGCGCATAGACCGGCGCCGGCGCGGGGGCGGCTGCCGCAGGATGGGGCGCGGCGGACTGCTGGGCCGGCATCGGCTGCGGGCGAACGGTGCTGTCGGTCGCGGCCGCCGTGGGGCTGGCTGCCGGGCGCGGCGTGGTGACGTCTGCGGTGCTGCTCATCTTCGTCTCACCGCGCCTTGCGGCGCCCCTTCTTGCTGCGGTTCGATCCGTTGGACTTGGCGGTCCGCTTGCGTTGCTTGCCGGTTTTCGCGCTTGCGCCACTGATTTTCGCGGCCGATGTCGCGCCACCGTCCGTTGCCGGCGGCAGTGCGCTCAACGTCGGGATGCCGGACGGGTTGGGAACCGGGCTGCTGCCCGGTTTCGGCTTGGCGGCACCGGACTTGGTGCGCACCTGTGCCGGAGTGGCGGGTGTCTTGCCGCGTGCCGCCTTGGTTGCTTTTTCGCCGCTCACCGAGGCTGCCGCGGCGGTGGCAGCGGCTGCCGTAGCTGCCGCATTGAACAATGCGGCGGCCTCGGCGGGTTTTGCGACCGGCAGCGGCGGCATCGCCGCAACGGTTTCAGCAGCGATCGGGGCTTCGCGGGTCGCGGTGAGGGGGACATCGGCGCCATGCCCCGCGATGACGCGCGCGGGGGCGCCATTTGCTTCGGCGACCGCGGGTGGGGTGACAGCCGAAACTGTGTCGGTGCGATCCGCGCCCTTCACCACCGTCGGCGCCGCCAGTGCGCCTGTGACCTCGACCGCGGGAGCGGGAGTGCGGGCAGCGGCGACCACGCCGTCACGCACGGTAGCCGGGGCCGAAGGCTGCAGCAGCTGCAACGGCGCCAGGGGCGTCGCCCGCTCGATGATCTTTTCGGCGGGAACCACGGCAGGTGCGGCGGCCGGCTGTTTCAGAGCCGGAGCATCAGGCGCCAGCTTGCCGGCCTCGGCTGGCTTGGCGTCGGCGGGTACCGCCGGATTGGGCGCCGTCGACGGTTTGGCCGCCTCGGGGGCTTTGGCGGGCGCCGCCGGTGCCGCCGGGCCGGTCGTTGGTGCTATCGGCGCCGGCGCGGCGTTGGGTGCAATGGCGGGACCGGGCGCGGGCATTGGCACCGAAGGGCGAGCAATCGGTGAAAGCTGGCGTCCGCCGGGGGCCGCCGCCGCCGCTCCCGCCGCCTCGTTGCGCATCGCGTGCGGGTCTGGCAGCTTGGTGTAGCCGGGCGGAACTTCGAACGACGACTTGTCGACCGGCGCAACGGTGATGTTGACGAGGTGACGGCGGCCGCCGTCGCTGCGCCGCTCGGCGATCGCCGTCGACAGCGCCGGGTCGAACAGCGCTTCGCCGGGGAACGACTGACCGTTCGGAAGGCGATAGCTGATCTGCCAGCGCTCGACCTTGCGGCCGTCGTAGGTTTCTTCACCCGCGCGCCGGGTTTCGAGCGTGCGCCCGTCCGCGTATGTGGCGCGCAGCGCGAGTTGGCGCACCTTGTCCCACCAAACCCGCGTCTCGCCCGCACCGCGTTCGGATTTGATCACCCAGATCTCGGTCGCAAAGCCGGCGGCTTCGCCGTCGCCGGCTTTAACGCAGGTTGTGCCGGGTTCGGGCGGGCAAGGCGTGCCGCCTTGGGGGACCGGCGGCAGCTGCTGCTCGACGTAACTGCGCGTCAGCGGAAACACGAAGCGGCGCAGCCCCTGGTCGGGCAGATTGATCTCGGAAATCGGCATGCCGTGCGACTGGTAGTCGAAGCGGTGGCTGGTCCCGCTGACGTAGATCCGGCCGGCGCGGATGCCATATCCCGGCCGCGCCTCGAAGGCGTCGGCGCTGAACTCGGCTCCGCGCGCGGTCGACGCCGGAGCGGCGGCGGCGGCAAGAGCCGTCAGCCCGATCATGGCGAGGCAGGCTTTGCACATGGCGGGTCCCTCTCGTATCGCGCGCCGCCCGGTCGTCGTCCGGCGCGTTCGTGTCGTGCTTGGTTCCGGGCGCGATCCCGGTCGGACTTGCGGTGCGAGGCGGCGTGAGGGGCTTGCTCGCTCCGCCGCCTCCGCAACGTGGCTGTGGGTCGTGTCAGTTGGTCGGAGCCTGCGGGGCCGGCGGGGCATAGCCGTACGGCGCGGGGGCGTAGCCGTAACCGTAACCCGGCGCATAGCCGTACCCGCCGCCCGGATAGCCGCCCCACGGGCCACCGCCCCAAGGACCGCCCCAGCCGTTGTTCCAGCCGTTGTTGCCCCAGCCGCTACCCCAGCCGCGACCGCCCATGTTGCCGCCGAAGTTCATCGAGAAGTTGCCGGAACCGGAGCCGTCGCCCCAACCATTGCCCCAACCGTTGTTGCCCCAGCCATTGTTCCAGGGGCCACCCCAGCCGTTGTTCCACGGGCCGCCCCAGCCGTTGTTCCATGGGCCACCCCAGCCGTTGTTCCACGGGCCGCCCCAGCCCCAGAAGGCCTGAGCGCTGGTCGAAGTGAGTGCGGTGGCGCTGACGCTGACGAGACCTGCAACCGCGAGTGCCTTGAGCATTTTCAGCATGGCTGATCTCCTTGAATTCGTTCCCCTCGAGGTCGTGAACTGGGCGGAGTGCGGGGAGGGTGCCCGCGCCGCCCGACGCTCAGGTCGAGCCGCTCGAAGTTGATCGCGGCGTCGTCCCGATATCGAGCCGCCGCCACGGAGATCGGGTCTCCGTGGCGGCGAAGTCGATTACTGCTGAGCCGGAGCCTGCTGCGGAGCAGCCT
>JBKBNR010000016.1:1550-17224 GCA_046295315.1 Hyphomicrobiaceae bacterium | reverse complement strand
AAGGATTTGGTGATCGTGCCGCGGCTCCGTGGCCAACATCCCGCTTCCGAAACATCGGTGCAGCTACAGCGCAGGCGGCCGTGCAACGCTCAGCCCTGCCAGCCGTAAACCCAATCGTAACGCGCCATCAGCCGCTCGGGCGGCGTCAGCTTCATCGCCAGATTGCGGGCTGCGGCCATCACGCCGTCGAGATGGTAAATGCGGCCGTTGCGCTCGGCTTCGGCGACGACGCGGGTGGTGCGCGGCTTGCGGGCGGCTTCATAGGCGGCGAGTGCGGCCGCCGGTTCGTCCGGCTGCATGGCAAGACGCTGCGCCAGCACCGCGGCGTCTTCCAGGGCCAGCACGCCGCCCTGAGCGAGGAACGGCAGCGTCGGGTGGGCGGCATCGCCAAGCAGCGCCACGCGGCCGCTGGTCCAGCGCGCCATGGGGGGCAGAGTGTAAAGCGCCCATTTCTTCCACAGGTCCGGCGCGGCGAGCAAGGCGCGCAGTGGAGCGGCGAAGTCCCTCGCGGCATCGCGCACCCAATCGACTGATACCGCCGTGCTCCAGTCGTCGCTCGGCACGCGATCGCGGCGCACGAACACGATCGCGATCTCGCGGCCCGCGCGCACCGGGTAATGGACGACGTGGGCGCTGGGCGACAGCCAGATGGCCGTCGCGTTTTCGCTGAGCGCCGGCGGCATGGCGTCAGCGGGGATGACGGCGCGCGCCGCGCTCTTCGCTGCGAATTGCAGCGGCGGCCCGTCGAAGAGAAGATCGCGAACTCGCGAACGAATCCCGTCGGCCGCGATGGCGATAGAACCAGCCGCAACGGTTCCCGTCATCCGCTCGGTCAGCATGACGCCACCAGGCGCGCCCGGCCCATCGGTCGCACGGATCGCGCCGGCGTCGAAATCCATGCGCATCGTCACCAGCGGCTCGCCCTGCACGCGCTTCAGCAGGGCTTCGTGCAGGTCGGCGCGGTGGACGACCCAGTACGGCGCGCCGTGCCGCTGCGCGATCCACGCCCCGAGCGGCAACCGCGTGAGTGTCGCGCCGCTCGAGGCATCGCGCGTGTGGATGCAATCCGGTTTGCCAGCCTGGGGCTCGAGCAGATCGGCAACGCCGAGTTGGCGCAAGATGCGCGTGCCGTTGGGTCCGAGCTGAATGCCAGCGCCTTCCGCCTCGAAGCGCTGGCGGCGTTCGAGAACCGTCGATGGGATGCCCCGTGCGGCGAGGGCGAGCGCCGCCGCGAGGCCGCCTATGCCACCGCCGACGATGACGGCTGAAAGGCTGCCCGTTATGCGACGGGCGTCGGCGGCCGTCTCAGCCATGGATGGGTTGGCTCCCGGTTCCGAACGCGACGACCCTCTGATGTGATGACCGCGAGGTCCGCTGCACACTTTCGGCGAGCTTCAGAGGCGGACTTCTCGGTCTCAATCACACGAGGTCATTGATGTGCCCAGTGTCGTTCCGGTCACGAAATTCGTTCCAAGCGTGCCGCGGAATGCGACGAATTTCGCGATCACGACGCGAGTTACGGATATGCCGCTGGTTATGCCGCTGCGAGGTCCTCGGCCGAGACGATGGCGTTGGCGGGATCGCTCTCGTCGGCGTGGAGACGCCCGTCATAGACATACAGCGTCGAGCAATACGGGCACAGGATCTGCCCATCCGAGCCCATGTCGAGATAGACGTGCGGGTGGTCGAACGGCGGGCGGGCGCCCATGCAGTTCAACTCCTTGACGCCGACAAAGATTTTCTCGACGCCCTTGTCGTTGGCGAGGTGGGGAATGACGCCTGCGGCCATGTCTGGTGCCCCCGTGCGGGTTGCCGTTGAAGATCGGGCGGACCATAGCCCCGGCCTCTCGGAAATGATAGGGGACCGGTCATCTCAGTTGGTCTGACGGCGACCGGACGAAGCCGGTCGGCCGACGCCACCTCGGACGGAGAATTATCGTGAAATCGTTCAATTCCGACGGTGTCGAGATCGCCTTTCACGACGAGGGTGAGGGGCCGCCGGTGCTGTTGATCCACGGCTTCGCGTCGAACGTGCAGACCAACTGGGTGGTGCCGGGGTGGACGGGGTTTCTGCGCGGCAAGGGGTTCCGGGTGATCGCACTCGACAACCGCGGGCACGGGAGGAGCGAAAAGCTCTACGATCAGGAGCAATACCGCGCGCCGGTGATGGCTGAGGACGCGCGCCGTCTGCTCGATCACCTCGCCATCCCCGCCGCGCACGTCATGGGCTATTCGATGGGCGCAAGGATTTCGGCGTTTCTGGCGCTCGCCCATCCGTCACGGGTCAATTCCGTGGTTTTCGGCGGTCTCGGCATCAACATGGTGCGGGGCATGGCGGGCACCGGGCCGATCGCTGCCGCGCTCGAAGCACCCTCGATGGCGGACGTGACCAATCCGACGGCGCGCACCTTCCGCGCTTTCGCGGAGCAGACGCGCAGCGACCTCAAGGCGCTGGCGACCTGCATCCGGGCGTCGCGCGACCCGATTTCACGCGAGGACGTGGCGCAGATTTCGGTGCCCGTTCTGGTCGCGGTCGGCGAGCACGACGTCGTCGGCGGATCGGCGACAGATCTGGCGGCATTGATACCTGGTGCGCGCGCTTTCGTGATTCCGGGGCGGGATCACATGAAGGCGGTCGGCGACCGTGCCTACAAGGAGGCAGTGGGGGCGTTTCTGGCGTCGCAGATGCGTTGAGGTGCGCTCTATGGGTGTGTCGAGGTGGGTGTTACGGGTCATCCTCGGTCGTTGGTCGCGTCCGGCACAGCGAAGCGTGGCAACCCGATTTGTGGCGGCTCGAAATGCCAACGGCCCTGGCAGGCCTCGAAGCTCGTCTGCGATGACATGACCGGGGGCGGTCAGCAGTCTGAGCCGGGCAAACACCAGGGCCGTGACCATTACAAATCCGTCACGACGCTGCGGGCACGGGGCGGTGTCGTAGCGGGACGGTACGCGAGACACAGTTACGCATTACTCGATCACGCATTACTCGGTGGACGATAGTCTTGGGACAACTTCGACAGGTACGCTACGCAGTCGATACGGTTACACAACGAACAAGACGCAGAACTATTGGGGCTGATACTCGGAACAAGCGAGCCCACGCTTCACACCAACACAACGCAATCTACTGGAACCCATTACGCAACTCGATACGAGGACGGTTCACCCGTCTGTCCGTCCAGGTCCGTGGCCTATATCAGGTGGGCGTTGAACCTTCCGGACACTGCGAAAGTACCAATCTTGACGATAAGAGTCTCGCCCTTTTGAAGGACGCGCGCGTTCTGGTTGTGGATAAAACGCATATTGCACTTGCGTGACAGACCGAATTCTAGGCTCGCGGTCGCAGTATGATCGCTTTTCCGACGCCATCGGGCCGTCAATCGGCCGGTTCTCCCAGAGATCATTCCGCCTGAAGCAAAGGTCGCCCCGACTTTACCGCAAATTAGGGCAGCAGACCGATGATTGGCCGCCATGTGCATGTATCGCGTCCTGTTTTCCGTGTTGTGTCTCGCTGTCATCGTACCCCTCACCGGCTGCGGCCGCGGCGGCGAGACGGGCGGGCAGAGCTTTGTCGCCAAATCGGAGCCATGGCGGGCCGAGGACGAACGCCAGTGCCTGGCGTCCGGTGCGGTGCGGGAAAGCCGGTATGTGCAACACCGCTCGGCGCTCGGCGGTCCGAGTGCGTGCGGCGCGGCGCAGCCCTTTGAAATGTCGGGCGCAGGCGGTGGTCGCGTGCTGATGCAACCGGCAGCGGTTCTGCGCTGTCCGATGATCCCCGCCGTCGACCGGTGGGTGCGCGACGTCGTGGAGCCGGCCGCGCGGTTCCATTTCGGCGTCCCGGTGCAGCGGCTGCAAGTGGCGGCGTCCTACAGTTGCCGCCCGATCAATCACAAATGGGGCGCCAAGCTGTCCGAGCACGGCCTTGCCAACGCGCTCGATATTGCGGCGTTCGAGCTGGCGGACGGCCGCAAAATAACGGTGAAGGGTGGCTGGTGGGGCGATGTTCGCGAGCGCGCCTTCCTGCGCTCCGTCCATCGCGGCGCCTGCGATACGTTCTCGACGGTGCTCGGGCCGCATGCGGACGTTTATCACCGCGACCATTTCCACATGGATCTTGCTCGCCACGGCAAAGATGGCTCCTTCCGCGTCTGCAAGTGACGAGCCTCCGCCGCCCTCTGGCAATCCCGCAAGGCGCCCGAGCGCGAAGATCGGCGTCGTCGTGCGCCGCTCTCGCATCGGCTATGGTCGCGCCATGAGTTGGAAAGACGACGACGCAAATGGCCGCAAGGGCTATCACCACGGCAACCTGCGCGAGGCGCTGGTTCGCGCGGCGATGAAACTCATCTCCGAAAAGGGGCCGGCCGGTTTCACCTTCGCCGAGGCGGCACGCGCGGCAGGCGTCAGTCCGGCGGCACCCTACCGGCATTTCCGCGATCGCGATGCGCTGCTCGCGGATGTCGCGCGGCGCGGTTTCGAGACCTTCGCCACGGCGCTCGAACGTGCTTGGGACGATGGCCGGCCGACACCCCGCGCGGCGTTCGACCGCGTCGGTCGCGCGTATCTCGACTTCGCGCGCCGCGAGCCGGCGCTGTTCGCCGCCATGTTCGAATCCGGTCTGTCGTTCGCCGATACGCCCGAGGTGCGTGAACCCGGCGAACGTGCCTTCGGCGTGCTGCGCACCGCGTGCGAAGGCGTCGTGGCGACACTTCCTACCGCCGGCCGCCCGCCAGCGCTGATGATGGCGCTGCACATCTGGTCGCTGTCGCACGGTATAGCGGCACTGTTCGCGCGCGGCGACGGTGCCCGGCGGCCTATACCGATGACGCCGGAAGAGTTGCTCGAGTCCGCCGTGCTCATCTATCTCGCCGGTCTGGATGGCGGGTCGCGCTAATTCGCGCCAACTCGTGGGGCCGCTGGCGTCGCCGCCGTGCGCGACTGCTCGCTTCCGCCTCTGTAGCGCTGTCGCTGCCGCGCTGCGGCCAGCTCCCCGCTGTGTGAACCAAAAAAATACGCCGACATCCTTGACGGCCGCCCGTACTGCTGCCATCTAAGTGAATGTGAAGTACATTCACATCAAGCATCGCGGGAGTGGGATGATGACGGAAATGGTGGCGCGGCTCGATGACTGGGGCAGGCCGGCGTGGATCGCCGTCATGGTCCTGGGCTTCGTCGTCTTCTGGCCGATCGGATTGCTGATCCTCGGCTACCTCATATGGAGTGGACGCATGGCATGTGGTGAACGTTTCGGCGGTCGCAACCGCTGGCAGCAGCGCATGGCTGCCAAATGGGAGCGCAAGATGGATGAGTTCGGCATGCGCGGCGCCGCCTATTCATCGACCGGCAACGCCGCGTTCGACGAGTATCGCGACCAGACGCTGCGCCGTCTGGAGGAGGAGAGCCGCGAGTTCAAATCGTTCCTCGAGCGCCTGCGAATGGCCAAGGACCGCTCCGAGTTCGATCAGTTCATGGCCGAGCGGCGCAACCGGACGGCGCATACGGCAGAGACCGCCAGCCCTTCGGGATCGTGATGGGCAGGTCCTGAAACAAGGCTGAAACAAATCAGGCCCGCCGCGCGGCAGCGCGGCGGGCCGTTGGTTTTCGGTAACGGCGAATGTCAGGCCTACTCGACCTTGCCGGTCACGACGAAAGCGCCGCGCATGTCACCAGCGGCGAACCCGGTCGCCTGATCTTGCGGATAGAGGTCCTTGATCTTGGCGGCGACGGCGGGATCGAGCTCGCTGCCGTGGCAGGCCAGACACGGATTTCCCGCAGTCATGATCGGCTTCATGTAGAGGAACGTCTTGCTGCCACCGTCCTCGATGATTGCGGCGTGTTCCAGCTTGGCGGCATCGGCGCCCCCCGCGAGTTCCTTGGCGAACTTCTCGAGCACCGCGCGCTCGGTTTCGCTCGCCGCGTTATCAGGATTGCGCACCCTGAGCGCGGTACGGCCGACGTCCATGCCGGCGGCTGCCGAACGCTCGGCGGCGATCTTCGGCGCGTCGATCTTGCAGACGTCGAGCGCCGCCACAGCGCCGCCTTCCTTCATCGCGCCGACGAGCTTTTCTCTGAGGCCCTCGCCGAGCCCCTTGATGGCCTCGCGCGCCTTGGCGATGCGGGCCGCCTGCGGGTCGGCGGCGTCCTGCGCCGCCGCGGCGGTGAGATGGACGGGCAGAGCGCAAACGGCGCACAAGCTCAGGATTGCGATGGGTTTGAAGCGCATGGGTTCCTCGTGACTGGGCGTTGTCGGGCCGGGGCGAGGACGCGGCTGGTCCACGTGGGCAAGAGTATAGGGCCGCGACCTTCCTCTCGGTAGCCCGCGGACTGACATAAGTTTGTGACGCCGGTCACGGATTGCGGCATGCCACGGCGATGGCGTATCTGGACGGCAGGACATGCAGCGATCCGAAGGGCTGAGGGGGCTCGGTCGATTTGCGCTCGGAGGGACGGCGCGTATGCACTTTCTCAAAATTTCCGGCGTCGAGGTCGAGGTGCGCGTGTCGAATGCCGAAGACGCCGCGCATGCCATCAAGGAACTGCGGCTGGCGCGCAAGCAGGCCCTTCACGAAAAGCGCGGTCTGCAACGCGATCTGCGCGATGCCGAGAAGCGCGAGGGCAAGGCCGCCGAAACCAGAAGGCGCGCCAACCGCCGCGTCGAGCGGGTCGACGAGCCCGGCGGCGCGATGTGGCGATCACTGAAGGCGGTGGCACGGTTCGCCGCCGGCAAGCCCACTCCGGCGGCCAAACCGGTGGCGGCAGCGCCAGACAAGCCGAGCGCAGCGACGCTCCAACGCAAGATCGACGCCGCCGAGAAGCTCATTCACAACATCGACGCCTGCCTCCTCGAAATCGAAGCCAAATTGCTCGCCGAAAAGAAGCGCCGCCCGTGACCGGGACGCCACCAGCGCGGAAATTCATTCGCCGATCACAGGACCGGATTGGAACTCTATTGCAAGCGATGCCGAACCCCGCCAAGCTCAGTACACCATGGTTTTTGTGGCGGGTGCGTAATGGAGACCGAACTTTCGCTGGTGGAACGGTTGTGGCGCGAGATCGCTCGAACCGAACTCAGCGACATGAGCGTCAAGCTCATGGCTGCCGTGATCGTTACGGCACTGACGCCCGTTATCGTCTACCTGCTGCGAAAGTTCTGGGCGTGGGCATCGGGCATCGCGCTCTGCAACCGGAAACTGGCGCGTGCGAAGAAAGCGGTGGCCGACGACGGTCGCGGGCTCTGGCTCAACATCGAACCCGCGCAGCCTGACCGCTACCGCGACGACCTGGAAAAGAGCATCCCTATCATAACGCTCGCCAACTTGAAGGGCGGCGTTGGTAAGACGACCACGGCAGCAAATCTCATCGCGCACTTTGCGATCAAAAAAGGCAAGCGAGTCCTTGGAATTGATCTCGATTTCCAGGGCTCGTTGAGCGGTATGGCGCTGTCAAAAGATCAGATCCGCACGCACCACGAAAATCAGGCTTCCGGCGAGCGATGCAAGGCGTCGCGACTGATTGCTAACCGCGATGCGGATTGGCTGGTGAATATCGCCGAGCCTGTCGCCAATGTCGCATCGGCGCGGTTGGTTCCGGCTTTCTACACGCTTGCGGGATCGGAAAACCGGCTGATGGTCGAATGGCTGCTGGGGCTCAAGACCGATGATATTAGATACAACCTCGCGGCGACGCTTCTGAATAGCCGGGTCCAGCGCCAGTTCGATCTTATCGTCATTGATGCGCCGCCGCGTCTGACGACAGCCTGTATCCAAGCTCTGTGTGCTTCGACGCACGTCCTTATCCCATCGATACTGGACAAGACCTCAGCGGTTGCCGTCGGTACATTTGCCGATCAGTTGGTCAATCACGAAGAACTTTGGCCGCATTTGCAAGTTATCGGCGCATTGGGAACGATGGCGTCCCAGAATCCATTCGATGCCGAGGGGCAACCCAGAGATAGGCCGCTGAGCGACACCGAAGCAGATGCCTACATAGCCATGCGGGATACATTGAGGGCAGCTCTCGAGCGGTCGCGGACGCGGTTGAAGCTCGGCAGTATTTTACCGGAAGCGTGCCTCATACCCGACAAGGCCGAGATCGGTCGGGCCGCTGGCAACGTCATCGCATACGCCCAAACGGGTTCGGCCCGTCCCGTTCTGGAAATCAGGGCCATCTTCGATCGGCTCGGCGACGAGATCGATCGCCGGCTGAAGACTTGACGGGCAACCTGCCGACATAACGGAGGAAACTTTCGCGCTGCGCCTAATTTGCAGCCGAATCGGCTATATCATATATTGATCGCCAGGAGGATCTCATGGCCCGGTCGGTTGCGTCTGCGTCGAAATCGAAATCGAAGAAGGCGCAGAAGAAAATGAACGAGGCGATTGTTGACCGTTACCTGTCCGAACTCAGTTCGGCGGTCGGTCAGGACGAGGCATTCTCGTCTGTCTTTGGGCGGATAAAGTCGGACCCCGCAGTCACTCAGGTGGAAGCCGTGGCCCTTGCCTCGCGCTTTGTTGCTCCAATGGCACAAAGTACTCCCAAGAAACGTGCGCTCGAACGTATCGAGGCGCGCCATGAGTCGCTCTCGATGTTCAAGAACAAGCAACGTGCGGTGGGTGGCCGGTCAGCAGCATGAGGTCGGTCTCTTCGCCACTCGTTTCCCTTCCACCCTCGCAAAGTTGAACTCAGTGATCTGCCCGTTCGGACGCTAGCGAGTCGGAAGGGAGCGACTTGCGCTTGTGGCTCACCTGGGCGTTGGCGAGGTTGCTCAGATGGTCGACGTAGGCGATGCCGATCGCCGACAGGATGAAGCTGATGTGGATGATGGTCTGCCACATGACGCCGGCTTCCGTATACTTGGCGTTGGGCATGCCGAGGCTGCCGGCCTCGATGAAGGTCTTGAGCAGATGGATCGACGAGATGCCGATGATCGCCATGGCCAATTTGATCTTCAGCACGCTGGCGTTGACGTGGTCGAGCCAGTCCGGCTGATCGGGGTGGCCTTGCAGCTTGAGCCGCGAGACGAACGTCTCGTAGCCGCCGACGATGACCATCACCAGCAGGTTTGAGATCATCACCACGTCGATCAGCGCCAGCACCACGAGCATGATCTGCAATTCGGTGAACGTGGTTGCGTGGCTGACCAGATGCCACAGCTCTTTCAAGAACAGCACGACATACACCGCCTGCGCGACGATCAGGCCGAGATAGAGCGGCACCTGGAGCCAGCGCGACCCGAAAATGATGCTGGCGAGAAGGCCTTTGGTCGCCACGGCGTCGCTGGAGTTCGTCGGCAGCATGGGGATCTGTTTCCTTCTGGCTGAGGGGGCGCGGGAGTAAAGCGCCTCGGGAGGTTGGATCGCCGCGCGACAACTGCAAGGGGGCGCTTCGGGCTGAGGCGATGGCCGCGTCGCGGTGTTGCCGTTTGAACGCAAATGACGGGCTTCCGGCGCCGAGGCTTGCATCGGGTGGAGACGGCGACCACGCGCCGCGCCTTGACGTTGCGTCGCCGCGCTGATCTACAACTCGGTTGCGGTGACTCTCTTTGGGAGCGGTCACACGGGACAAGCAGTTGTCGGGGGCGGGAATAGCCGAGGCAGCACGCATGGGCGAAGCCGTAAGCGGCGGGACGACGATCCCGGCGCCGCCGTTCCGCGTCCGCGACCGGGCGAGCTATCTGGCGCATGTGGATGGACTGCGCGCGGTCGCGATCTCACTCGTCGTGATCTATCATGCTTGGCCGCGCGTGCTGCCGGGCGGCTTCATCGGCGTCGACGTGTTCTTCGTCGTATCCGGATTTCTCATCACGCGGCTGATGTTGGCCGAGATGCAGGCCGGCACGTTCTCACTCCTCACCTTCCTGGCGCGGCGCATGCGACGGCTGGCCCCCGCCGCCGTGGTGATGATGACCGCGGTGCTCGCGGTCGGGTGGATGCTGCTGCTGCCGGAAACATTCCGCGAGCTTGGCCGCAGCGTCGTCGCGGCATCGCTGATGTTCGCCAACATCCTGTTCGCGCGGACGGCGGGATACTTCTCCGCGCCGCCCGAGGAAAAGCCGCTGCTGCACACGTGGTCGCTGTCGGTCGAGGACCAGTTCTATCTCACCTGGCCGCTGCTGTTGATGCTGCTCTATCGGCGCCTGTCACGGCGCTGGCTGGTGGTGATGGCGGCGGCATTGCTGGCGGCTTCGCTGGCGCATGCGGAGCTGACGCTGTCGAAGCATCCGAACTACGCGTTCTATATGCTGGCACCGCGGGCCTGGGAACTGCTCGCCGGCTGCGTTCTCGCCCTCGTCGCCGGCCGCATCGTGCTTCCCCGCGCGGTCGCCGAAGCGCTGGGCTTGGCGGGTCTCGCCACAATATTCGCCAGCGCGATTCTGTTGTCGTCCGGGGCGCGCTTTCCGGGCCTCGCCGCATTGCCGGCCGTCGTCGGAACACTGTTCGTGATTATGGCTGGCATCGCCGCGAACAACGCTCCCCTCACGGCGCGGGCGCTCGGCTGGCGGCCGCTGGTGTTCGTCGGGCTCATTTCCTATTCGCTCTATCTCTGGCACTGGCCGTTGCTGTCGTTCGGCCAATATGCGGCAGGCCGACCATTGACCGATGCGGAGGCTGGCCTCGCCGTGGGCATGTCCGTCGTCATCGCCATCGCCTCGTGGCGCTACGTCGAGCGGCCGTTCCGCCATCATGGGCCCCTCTTGGCGCCGCAGTCGTGGCGCACCATCGCGTCCGGCGGCGCGGCGATCGCCGTGCTGGCGGTTTCGGGTGGCGCGGTGCGCGGTCTCGACGGCATTCCGTCGCGGTTCGACGGCGCGGTCGGCAAGCTGTTCGGGGAGATGGCGCGCGGCAACCCGCTGCGCCCGCCGTGCGACGGGTATCATCTGGTCGACGGCACCGACGCGGCGTGCAATTTCGGCCGCCGCAAGTCTCAGCAGGAAAGTTACGATCTGGCGGTGATGGGCGATTCCAACGCCGATCATCTGGTGCCGATGATGACGGTCCATGCCGAGCGCTTGAAACTCGCTGCCCGCCAGGTCACGCAGAGTGCCTGCGCGCCTCTGCTCGGCGTCGCGGTGAGCGGTCGCAAGGAGCGCCAGAACCGCGAATGCCGCCTCTATCAGGAGGCGATCATCCGTTTTGTCGAGGCGAATCAGCACCTGAAAATCGTCGTGTTGTCCGCCGTCTGGCCAAGCTACGCCGGTGGGCTGGTTTGGAACGGATTGAGCGCGCCGGGGCTCGTCAAGCCACGGCACGATAATCGCCCACTCCATTTGAAGGAGGCGCTCGGCGCCACCGTCGCATTCTTCCGCTCGCGCGGCATCCGGGTGCACTTGTTCGCGCAGGTGCCGCACTTCAACGTACTGCCAGCGCGTTGCACCGTCCGGGCCATCGAAGGCGGAGGCGATCCGGCGTCGTGCGGGCGCAAGGCGGAGGAGGCGGCTGGCGAGCTTGCGGCAAGCGAAGCGGTGCTGAAGGCCCTCGCCGCCGCCGATCCGGGCGTCACGGTGACGTTGCCGCGCGACGCGATGTGCGGGCCGGACTGGTGCTCGCCAATGAAAGACGGCGTATTCCTCTATCGCGATGCCGGGCACCTCAATGCCGCGGGTTCGCGTCATCTGGCCCGCTATTTCGCGTTTCCAGAGCTTCACTGAAGCTCGGCGCAGGCCGCGGCAGCCCTTCCGGCTTGACGCCCCGCGCCGCCGGTGTTCTCACTGCCGCCCGTTGTTCCGCAGGCGCCGGCACGGCGCGACAGAAGGCCCGCCATGACAGACACCGTCCTCATCATCGATTTCGGCAGCCAGGTGACGCAGCTCATCGCACGCCGAGTGCGAGAAGCCGGCGTCTACTCCGAGATCGTGCCGTTCAACAACGCCGAGGATGCATTCGAACGGCTGCAGCCGCGTGCCGTCATCTTGTCGGGCGGGCCGGCGAGTGTGACGGAGATGGGGACGCCACGGGCGCCGGATTGGGTGTTCGAGACCGGCCTCCCCGTGCTCGGCATCTGCTACGGCGAGCAGACCATGGTGGCACAACTCGGCGGCGACGTGGAAGCCGGGCATCATCGCGAGTTCGGCCGCGCCGACGTCGAGGTGGTGCGTCCCTGCGCGCTGTTCGACGGCGTGTGGAAGCCCGGCGAGAAGCATCAGGTGTGGATGAGCCACGGCGACCGCGTCACGCGATTGCCGGCCGGCTTCGAGGTGGTTGCCGTTTCGCGTGGTGCGCCGTTCGCAGCGGTCGCCGACGAAGCGCGCAAGCTCTACGCCGTGCAGTTCCACCCGGAGGTCGTGCATACGCCCGACGGCGCCAAGCTGATCTCGAATTTCGTGCATCGCATCGCACTCCTGTCCGGCGACTGGACGATGGCGCATTTCCGCTCCGCCGAGATCGCAAAAATCAAGGCGCAGGTCGGCAAGGGGCGTGTCGTCTCGGGGCTCTCGGGCGGTGTCGACAGTGCCGTGGCATCGGTGCTGATCCACGAGGCGATCGGCGATCAGTTGACCTGCATCTTCGTCGATCACGGCCTGTTGCGCATGAACGAGGCGGAAGAAGTCGTGGGGCTGTTCCGTGACGCCTACAACATCCCGCTGGTGCATGTGGATGCGCGCGAAAAGTTTCTGACGGCGCTGGCGGGCGTCGGCGATCCGGAGAAGAAACGCAAGATCATCGGCGGCCTGTTCATCGAGGTGTTCGAAGCCGAAGCCAAGAAGGTGGGCGGCGCGGAGTTTCTAGCGCAAGGCACGCTCTATCCGGACGTCATCGAAAGCGTGTCGTTCACCGGCGGGCCGTCGGTCACGATCAAGTCGCATCACAACGTCGGCGGCTTGCCGGAGCGCATGAACCTGAAGCTGATCGAGCCGTTGCGCGAACTGTTCAAGGACGAGGTCCGGCTGCTCGGCCGCGAACTGGGCTTGCCGGCGCATTTCATCGGCCGCCATCCGTTTCCGGGGCCGGGCCTCGCCATCCGCATGCCGGGTGACGTCACGGCCGAGAAGCTCGATATTCTGCGTAAAGCCGATGCGATCTATCTCGAGGAGATCCGCGCCGCCGGCCTCTACGACACCATCTGGCAGGCGTTCGCGGTGCTGCTGCCGGTGCGCACGGTCGGCGTCATGGGCGACGCGCGCACCTACGATTCGGTTTGCGCATTGCGCGCCGTGACGTCGACGGATGGCATGACGGCGGAGAGCTTTGCCTTCAGTCACGAATTCCTGACGCGCACCGCGACGCGCATCATCAACGAGGTGCGCGGCATCAACCGCGTCGTCTACGACGTGACGTCGAAGCCGCCCGGAACAATCGAGTGGGAATAATTTTTGCCCAGCAGCGCGATTTCGGGTGCTTGCGCTTCTCCGGGATGACACGGTGCCGCTGGCGATGGTCGCGGGCAGCCGGTTGCCTAGGCTCGGCAGTGTCCGCGCTGGTCAGTCCCCGTTGCAGGCGCTGATGCCGTGCTTCAAATCCGCCGGCGGATAGGATGGTGCCGTGAGGTCGACCGGTCAGGCCGCAATTGCCGCAAACTGAGCCAACTGGGCAACCCGGTCCCCGCATAGATCTCGTGTTGACGCTCCTCTTGGAGCGGTCTGGCGATCGCGATACTGCGACCGGCTCGCGTGCGCTTCGCAAGCGAAGGCGTCAGCGTCTCGGAAGATCACGCTCTAGCAGTCTGCTGAAATACTCTCCGGCTGACAGGCGCCGACGAACATGATCCCTGATCCTGGGCGGCGCGGGAGGCCGGGATGCGGGGTTCGGACACGCGGCGGGCGAGCCTTTCTCCTATGTCGACCTCGAGCAGCGGGTGCCGGCGAAGCACCCGCTGCGCAAGACCCGCCAGCTGGTGAACGACGTGCTGGCGAGCCTCGACGCGGAGTTCGCCAAGCTCTACTCGGCGTTCGGTCGCGCGACGATTCCGCCGGAACGGTTGCTGCGCGCGCTGCTGCTGCAGGCGCTGTTCACGATCCGCTCCGAGCGCCAGCTGATGGAGCAGTTCGACTACAACCTGCTGTTGCGCTGGTTTGTCGGGCTCGGTATCGACGGTCCGGTGTGGGTGACGACGGTGTTCACGAAGAAACGCGACCGGCTGCTCGACGCCGACGTGGCCGCCAAGTTCATGGCTGAGCTCCTTGCACACAAGGAGGTCGGGAAGCTGCTGTCGGACGAGCACTTCTCGGTCGACGGCACGCTGATCGAGGCTTGAGCGTCGATGAAGAGCTTTCAGCCCAAGCAGGAACTGCCGGCGCCCACGGACGCAGGCGGCCCGCCACCGCCACCACCCGCGCCGCCGACAGCCGAGACCCAGCCGAGGGCACCCGACAGCACCCAGACCAAGAGCGAGGATCAGCCGATGAAGGAGCGCAACGCCGAGGTCGACTGTCACGGCCAGAAGCGTTCCAACGCGACGCATGCTTCGACCTCCGATCCCGACGCGCGCCTCTATCGCACGGGCAAAGGCAAAGAGGTAAAGCTCTGCCTCATGGGCCACGCGCTGATGGAGAACCGCAGCGGCCTCATCGTCGAAACCAAGACGTCGCTGGCCGACGGGCACGCCGAACGTCGAGCGGCGCTGGCCATGATCCACAGGCGCTGCCCTGGCGAGAAGCAGATTACGCTCGGCGCCGACAAAGGCTATGACACGGCCGACTTCGTCGCCGATCTGCCGGTCACGAACGTGACGCCGTATGTCGCCGCCAAAATGAAAGGCTCGGCCATCGACGGCCGGACCACGCGGCATTCTGGTTACGCCGTGAGCCAGAAGAAGCGCAAGCCGATCGAGCAAGCCTTCGGCTGGGGCAAGACGATCGGCACGGCGGCGAAGACAATGCTGCGCGGCACCGCGCGCGTCGGCTTCCAGTTCACGTTGCACATCGCCGCCTACAACCTCGCCCGCCTGCCGAAGCTCCGCGCCGCCTGACGCCACAAGACGACGAACGGCCGACCGCAATGCTCGATCGAACCCTCAAACAGGGTGAGGCTTGCTCCTCGCCGCGCTTTTCAGCAGCCTGCTATACGTATCAATGAACTCGTGTGATCGAGGCTGAGAAGTCCGCCTCCCTACCGAGCTGCAAAGCACGCGGCGGACGTCTCGGTCATCACACTAGTTGGGCTGGGCGGCGATGCCGTCCTGAAGCGCCAGAACATGACCCGCAAGATAGAGCGAGCCGGCGATCAGCACCCGCTTCGGCGCCGGGTTCAGCGCGTCGAGGCGGCGCAGCGCCGCCTGCACGCTGTCGGCGGCTTCGGCCGGAAGGCCACTGTCGCTGGCGATGGAAGCCAGTGCGGTGGGCTCGAACGGCTGCTCGTGGGCCCCTGGTATCGGTACGGTGACGACGTGGCGGGCGAGGCCGCGGAAGTGCGACAAGAACCCTGCCGCATCCTTGAGGCCGAGCATGCCGACGACGATATAGAGTGGCCGGGGGCTGCGGTCCTCGAGGTCGGCCAGCGTCTGCGCCAGTGCCGCGCCCGCCGCCGGATTGTGCCCGCCGTCGAGCCACAACTCGCTCCCCTGCGAGAGCAGCCCCGACAGCGGTCCATTGGTCAGCCGCTGCATGCGCGCCGGCCAGCGGGCGTTGAGCAGCCCTGCTTCGATAGCACCTTCGGGGATTTGGAAACCGTCGAGTTCCAGTGCGGCGACGACGGCGGTTCCGGCGTTGATCACCTGATGTGGGCCGATGAGCGATGGCAGAG
>JBKBNR010000016.1:0-1540 GCA_046295315.1 Hyphomicrobiaceae bacterium | reverse complement strand
CGAGGCCATGCGGGTCGGGAACGAGGTGAGCACCGTGTTTCCGCGGATCCACCTCGACGCGGACGTGGTGTTGAGCGGAGACAACCTGAGGAAGCTGGTCGAGACGCTGCACCACCAGGCGCCCGCGCTGCGTGTAGGCGTCGAACTGCTGACCGAAGACCACCAACTGCGCGCCGACGCGGCGCGCCTGCTCCTCGATGACGACGGCGGCCTCGTCCTCCTGCCGCGACACGATCGTGCGCATGCCGGGCTTGAGGATGCCCGCTTTCTCGGCGGCGATCAGCGCCAGGCGGTCGCCGAGTTTCTCGGCGTGATCCATCGAAATCGGCGTGATGATGCCGAGACGCGGGTTCGGCACGACATTGGTGGCGTCGAGCCGCCCGCCCAATCCGACTTCCAGCAGCACGACATCGGCCGGTGCTTCGGCGAAAGCGAGGAACGCAGCAGCGGTGGTGATCTCGAACTGGGTGATGTCGTCGCCGGAGTTGATCGCGCTCGTTCGCGTCAGGATGTCGACGAGTGCCGCTTCGCTGATCGGCTGGCCCACCGCGCCACGCGTGCCGATGACGATGCGCTCGTGAAAGCGCACCAGATGCGGCGACGTGTAGACATGCACGCCATAGCCGGCTGCTTCGAGGATGGCCTTCAGATAAGCGGTCGTCGACCCCTTGCCATTGGTACCGGCGATGTGGACGACGGGCGGCAGGGCGAGGTGCGGATTGCCGAGCTTGTCGAGCAGCCGCAGCACGCGGCCGAGCGACAGGTCGATCAGCTTGGGGTGCAGCTTTTTCAACTCGGCGAGCAACACGTCGCTGGTCGGCATGTCCGTTGTCTCATCCATGCCGCTCGAGGCCCAGTCCGAGGAACCGGCCCCGCCGCGCGACGCACTCTATCCCGGGAGTTCGGCTCAATTGCGGGGCGGCGCTTTCTTCCCGGTCGCGTCGCCGGAGTGCCGGGCGGAGGAGGCATCGCCCGTGTCGCGCGATTTTCGCGACGGGTCGAAACGTTCGCTTTCCGAAACCGGCTCCGGCTCGATCGCCCGCTCTGTCCGCCGCGTGGTGTCGCCGGTCACGATGACGCCGTTGACGGCCGCACTGCCGTCGCTGCCGTTGACATAGGGCTTACCGTTGGTTTCGCCGGCCGCTTTGCCGCGCGTCGTGCTGGTGGAGGGCTGCACCGGCGCGCGCTTGGCTTTGGTCAGAATGCGCGCCAGCCGTGCCAGCGTCTGACGCAACTGGTGGCGGTGGACGACCATGTCGATCATGCCGTGGTCGAGCAGGTATTCGGCGCGCTGGAAGCCGTCGGGGAGGTTCTCGCGGATGGTCTGCTGGATGACGCGCGGCCCGGCAAAGCAGATCAGCGCGCCGGGCTCCGCGATCTGGATATCGCCGAGCATGGCGTAGGATGCCGTGACGCCGCCGGTCGTCGGGTCGGTGAGCACCACGATATAGGGTAGACCGGCATCGCGCAGGCGCTGCACGGCGATCGTCGTGCGCGGCATCTGCATCAGCGACATGATGCCTTCCTGCATGCGTGCACC
>JBKBNR010000015.1:0-17330 GCA_046295315.1 Hyphomicrobiaceae bacterium | reverse complement strand
AGCACTTTTTCGCCCACTACAAGGATCTGGAGCCCGGCAAATGGGTGAAGATCAAGAGCTGGGGCGACTGCGAGGAGGCCAAGCACCTGATCATCGAGTCGATCGAGCGGGCGAAATCAGCGAAAGGTTGAGTGAAGAGGCCGGGGCTTGGCCGCTGGGGCGTGGCCTGCGTCAATCGGCGTCGGCCGCGGTTCATCACCACCTTTTGGATCGCCTGCCGCCGCTGGGCTTCCTGTTGCGGCCAGTCGTTGCTATACGCGCGCAGCATCAGGCGGTGCGCGCCGGGCTATGTGCGTCGCGCTGTGCTTTCGGCGCATCGCCGGCGCGGCCAACCGCGTAGGCTCTTCTTTCGTCACAGTGCGGCGAGGCTCGGATGAACGACATGAGGGTAGCTGTCATGGGCGCCGCCGGCCGCATGGGCCGGGAGCTGGTGCGCGCGGTTCACGCAATGCCCGGCTGCGTCGTTGCCGGCGGTGTCGAGCGGGCAGGATCGCCGATGATCGGCGCGGACGTCGGCGGCGTCGCCGGCATCGGAGATGTCGGAGCGGCGATCACCGACGATGCACTTGCCGTCTGCGCCTCGGTCGACGCCATTCTCGATTTCACGTCGCCCGCAGCGTCCGTGGAGTTCGCCGGGCTCGCCGCCAATGCGCGCATCGTCCACGTCATCGGCACGACGGGGTTTTCGGCCGCCGAAGACGCCGCAATTGCCGCGGCCGCCCGCCATGCCACCATCGTAAAGGCGGGCAACATGAGCCTCGGCGTCAACCTGCTGGTCGCCCTGACGCGCAAGGTGGCGGCAGCGCTCGACGCCGATTTCGATATCGAGGTGGTGGAGATGCATCATCGCCATAAGGTCGACGCGCCGTCGGGAACCGCGTTGATGCTGGCGCGCGCCGCCGCCGAGGGGCGCGACGTGGTGCTCGACGACGTCGCCGTGCAGTCGCGCGTCGGCCACACGGGCGCCCGCCGGCGCGGCGATATCGGCATGCAGAGCCTGCGCGGCGGCAGCGTCATCGGCGACCACACGGTGATTTTCGCCGGCGAGGGGGAGCGCGTCGAGTTGACCCACATCGCGAGTGATCGGGGAATTTTCGCGCGAGGCGCAGTAAAGGCTGCTGTGTGGGGAAGGGGCAAGGGGCCCGGATTGTTCTCCATGGCCGACGTGCTCGGCATCTGACATCAGGTGCTGGTGCCGCGCCTGAGACTTGCGAGGCAGAAATGATGAACAACGTCCTGGTGCTGGTTCGCCATGGTCAAAGCGAGTGGAACAAGCTCAACCTGTTCACCGGTTGGCGAGATCCCGAATTGACCGATCTCGGTGTCGAGGAGGCGAAGCGTGCCGGCGAGTTGCTGGCCGCCGAGGGACTGAAATTCGACATCGCCTATACCAGCGTGCTGACGCGAGCCAATCACACGCTCGATCTCATTCTCGACCGGCTCGGCCAGACCGGTCTCGAACGGATTCGCGACCAGGCACTCAACGAGCGCGATTACGGCGAACTCTCCGGGCTCAACAAGGATGAGGCACGGCTGAAGTGGGGCGAGCAACAAGTGCTCATCTGGCGCCGCAGCTACGACGTGCCGCCGCCCGGCGGCGAGAGCCTGAAAGACACCGCGCAGCGCGTCTTGCCGTTCTACAAGTCGCGCATCTGGCCGGATTTGCAGGCCGGCCGTAACGTCATCGTCGCTGCGCATGGCAATTCGATCCGCGCGCTCATCATGTATCTCGAGGAAATGACGGCAAAGCAGATCCTAGAGCGCGAGGTTGCGACGGGCGTTCCGATCGTCTATCGCCTGACCGAGGTCGGGCAGGTTGCGGAGTGCCGGGAGCTGTCGCACCATCCGACTCCCGAGCAGCGCAAGCCGACCGGCACGGAAAGCTGATCGGCTTGGGGATCGTGTATGGCGTTCGATGAGATCAAGGCCCCCGACGACGCGTCACCGACCAAGAACCGTGACCGGTGGATCGGCGTTTATATCGGCGTGCTGGCGGTGCTGTTGGCGATTTGCTCGATGGGCGGCGACAACGCCAGCAAGGAAGCGACGCTGCGCAACATCGAAGCGTCGAACATCTGGGCCTTCTTTCAGGCCAAGAACGTCCGCCGACAGGTCATACGCACGCACACCGAAGAGCTCGAGATCATGCTGGCGACGATGCCGTCGCTCGGCGACGCGACGCGCAAAATGCTGGAAGACAAGATTGCCGCCAACAAAGCGTTCGACGCCAGGCTGACATCCGATCCGCAATCGAACGAGGGATTGGACGAGTTGTTCAAGTCGGGCAAGGCGGTCGAGGCGTTGCGCAACCACGCGATGGCGCAGGATCCGTACTTCGATTACGGACAGGCGTTGCTGCAAATCGCCATCGTGCTCGCGTCCATCGTCATCATCGCCGGAGGTAACAGCCTGTTGATTCTGAGCGGCCTACTCGGCGTGATCGGAACGCTGTCGATGCTCAATGGCTTTCTGCTGCTGGTGCAACTGCCGTTCATCGGTTGAGCGTTGCGCCGTTGCGCGGCTTTTGCGTGCGCAACCGATCCGTCGACGTCGCCTGCATGTCATCGTGCCTTCGAACGCAAAACGGCGGCCCGAAGGCCGCCGCCGAGTCACGCACCTTGGCGGCGCGCGCCCAACACTGCAGAGACCGACTTAGATGATGTCGATCTCGGCCGGCAGATAGCTCGTCACTTCGAGGCCAACTTCCTGCTCGGAAACCTGCGGCTTCGTCCAGACCTTCATGATGTGTCTCCTTCCTTGGCTGGGTTGGGTGTCTTGCGAACACCGTCACTACGAATTAGGCGCAGCGGCGCCGAACCGCAAATACGATTCGCTGCTGACCACGATAAGGACGCACTATCGAGCCACTGGCTGCTTCGCAGCGCGCGGAGATTTTACCAGCAACATCAGTATCATGCCGGAAATCAGAAAGAGCGCGACCGCAGCCATGCCGGCGCGCTGGCTGCCGGTGGCCGCGGTTACTGACGCAATCGTGAGCGGCGCGAGAAAAGCCGTGACCTTGCCCGAGAAGGCGAACAGGCCGAAGAACTGCGTGATCTTCTCGGGCGGCGCCAGGCGCGCCAGCAGCGAGCGGCTGGCCGCCTGAACCGGCGCCGAAACGATACCGATGACCATTGCGAAGGCGAGAAAGACGCGCTCGCCGATGGACGAGAATGGAGCCGATCCCGCGGCCTTTGGTTCGACGTCCATGCCGAACAGAACGTGCGTCTTGTCGACGGACAGGATGCCGAACGCGCCGACCAGCAGGATCGCCAGCGCCCAAAGAATTACGGTCTTCGGCCCGACGCGATCGTCGAGCACGCCGCCGATGACCGCGCCGATGATGCCGGTGATGGTGAGGATGATGCCGAAGATGCCGAGTTCCATCGCCTGCCAGCCGAACACCGCGGCGCCGTAGATGCCGCCGAACGCGAAGATCGCCGACAGGCCATCGGTGTAGAGCATGCGCGCCAGCAGGAAATACATCATGTCCTTGTGCGAGGGCAGCGCCGAAAGGGTGTCCCAGAGTTCGGCGAGCGCGGACCGGCGTTGCAAGCTGGCGGCGGTGACGGGCGGCCGTGCATCTGGCACGAAAAGAAAGAACGGGATCATGAACAGCGCGAACCACGCTGCCGTCAGGGGGCCAACGAGGCGGTCACCCTCGCGCGCTGGGGTATCGAGCTTCACCAGTGGGTCGAGGCCGAGGATCGTCTTGCCGGTCGTCGGGTCGGTGACGATCAATCCCGCGACGAGGGCGAGGCTGATCAAGCCGCCCGTGTAGCCGACCGCCCAGCCGATACCGGAGAGCCGCCCGAGCTTATCAGCGGGCACCAGCCCCGGCATGATGGCGTTGGTGAACACCTGCGTGAATTCCGCGGCGATGGTGGCGAGAACGAAGCCGAAAAGGACGAGCACGACGGTCGCGGTCGAAGCGCCGGGTTCGGCCAGCCACAACAACGAAAGCCCGGCGACCAGCAGCACCGAGAACAGTGCGATCCACGGTTTGCGCCGCCCGCGCCCATCGGCCATGGCGCCGAGCAGCGGACTGCCGATCGCGACCGCGATGCCGGCCAATGCCGCTGCGTAACCCCACATGGTCTGTCCGCGCGCCGCATCGCCAACGACCGCGGTCGCGAAATAGGGCGCGAACAGGAACGTGAGCACCAGCGTGTAATAGGGCTGCGCCGCCCAGTCGAACATCACCCACGAAACCAGCGCGCGGGTGGGCGCCTGCTCGACCGCGGCCCCTTCGCTCGGGGGCCGGTGCGCGTCGATCGTGGCCGTTCCAGCGGTCGGCGAAGTCATGCGGTCGGCTCCGGTTCGAGAGGGTTGGACGGGCCCGCGATCGCTGCTCAGCGTGGCACGAGCCGCACCTTGGTAAGGCTGCAATTCTGCAGGATTACGGCTTCTCTCGATATCTTGGAACGGCGACTGCCGCGGCTGCGCACAGAATTCCAGCCCGCGGCCTTCGGATCAGGGGCTCGCGACTTGATCCGGGAGGCCGAACCCGGGCGCCTATAGTGCCGCGTGATCGAACAGCAAAGCACCTTCGCGCGCGGCTGGTGCACCACCGGCCGTTTGATTTCCGGCTGACGGTCTGCCGTGCTCGCGCTGCGACTGCTGCCGCAGCCACTCGATTTCGCGACCGATCTGTTCGGCTTCTGGCTCGTTCTCAAGCGCGAGATAGAGCTCGGCAGCGCGGCTCTTGGCATCGAGGGTTGCGGCGATCAACCCGTAATCGCCCGCCAACTCGTTCTGCCGCAAGAGAATATCGCCACGCAACCGCTGCCCGCGCGCACGGTCGAGTGCATTCAGGTGACCGGCAGGCGCGGCCAGCGCCTCGTCGATCAACGCCAGCGATTCCGCCAGCATCGAGGCGTCGGCGGACGCGTTGCCCTCCAGTTCCAGGAGCAGATACATGCCGCGGCCGAGCGCCAATCCCGCCAAGGTTCGCGCCTTGCCGCCGAGGGCATCCGGCCCTGGCGCTACGAGCGGCAACAGAATCTCGATTCCCTCCTGCAATTTCTGCAGGTCGCCGGTTTCCTCCGCGATGCGCACCAGTGTTTCGCCGAGGGCGGCGTTGGCTTCATGCCAGAGCGCTGGCGTCATGCCGCGCGTCAGGAAGCCGAGAGCGGCGCGATAGGCGAAGGCCGCATCGGCAAGCGTCACGGTGTCGCCCTGGAACGAGCCCTGCCCGCGAAGGGCGTGCGCCAGTCCGATCTGGCCGCGTGCCCAGCCGTCCATAGCGCGTTCGCGCGTCAGTATGTCGACCGCCGGTTTGAAGTGGAGCGCGGCGGCAAGGAATCGTTCCGGCCGGCACTGGCGATTACCCAGGTTGAGCAGCAGCGTACCGAGTTCGAGATTGGCTTCGGCCCATTCCAGCGGACTGTCCCGCTCGCAAACGATGCCGCCGGCCTCGGCGTAGATCTGTGCTGCGTCGGTGAGCAAAGACAAGCGAGATCCGGGCAGCGCCGCCATCTGCGCCAAGGCGCGGCCCTCTGCCAGCTTCATCCGCCAGCGCGTCAGACGGTCCTCCGGCGCCGCCACACGGGCTGCCGATCGATAGCGACAGGCAGCCTCGCGCCACTCCCCGAGATGCTCGGAGAGGCGCGCGCGGGACGCTTCGATGCCGACCAGCAACCGGCGGCGCGAAACATCGAGAAGTGGCAGCGTATCGTCGTCGAGAACCGGCCGCAGGGCCGCGAGGCGATGCTGGCCCAAGCCGAACTGACCGGTGCGAACGCAGTGCGCGATCGCGAGGAGTTCGGCCTCGATGTCGTCGCAGGCTCCGGCCAGATCGGCGAGGCGTCGAATACCATCGAGCGTTTCCACGGCCGCCGCAACGAGCTCGTCGAGACGCGACACGATGTCGGTGCTGGAGGCACCGCTCACATGTTCCGTTTCGATCAGAGCATCGATGAGTGGGCGCGGCAATCCGAGCTCGACACTACAGCGGGATGCGAGTTCGTCGAGCACATCGTCGTGCCAAGATTCTGTTTCGTCTTGCGTTTTCCAGTGATCTGCGCCGGGCGATCGCATCAAGCGGCGGTCGCCGACCGCCTGCACGATCGCGGGCGCCGCGCGATCGATGTCGGCGACATTGGCGACCAGCGCTGCAAAAACGGCCCGCAGCATCACGTCGCATTGTGCGCGGCAGATGCCGGAATGGTCGAGCGTGCCTTCGACGAGAGCGGTTGCCACAACGGATTCGACCAGCCGCGCCACGGCGATACCGTGAGAGTCGCAAATCCCATCGGCGTTGCAGGTGGCGGATCGTGCGGCAATCAGCAAGGCCTTCGGCGGCGCGTGTTTCTGCAGAAGCATGGCCGAGACACCGAGCGCGCGCGTCATGCCGATCGCTTCGGCATCGGTCGTGAGCCTCGCCCAGATCGCGGCGGCGACATTCTGCACGAGCTGCGGAAAGTATTGGACGTCAGCGGTGATGCACCGGCGGGCCAGTTCACTGCCGCTGGCGCTGGCGTGCTGCATCCGCCCGTCGCTATCGGCTTCGGCAAAGAGCACGATCCCTACGCCGACGAGATTGAGCAGCAGCCGTTCCATGTCCATCCCAGATTACCAGGCGGATCGCGTCGGCGCGCGCGGCCGGCTGCGCCTGCAAGTTGCAGAGCGCAGCGGCGATGCGCCGAGAACCCTGACGCGTATCACGTCACGAAGAGTTAACCTCGTTATCGTTCAGAATTGGTTAGCGTGCATGGTGCCGTGACGATGTGCGACCGGTACAACATGAGGTACGCTGCGCTTCCGTTGCAGCTTCCGCCGTCGGCGGTGAAGGCGTTGCCCGGCGCACGAGCGGCGAGGAGTACCTCATGTCGAAATCGACCGCGGACAGCAGAATCGAGCGTGAGCGGGAACGTGATCCGTCCGAGGCGAGATCGCAGCCACTCCCCGCGGCGGTTGCGGAGGCAGCGGCCGGTGTTCCCTCGCATTTGCGCGGCGCTTTCGAGCGCTGGTGTGGCCGCCTGTTCGAGCGCCTTTCGGTCACCGAGCAGGATGGGCTTTCGCCGCCTGCGATGGCCGATGTGGCGCGGCGCGCGTTCGATGTGCTTCTGCTCCGTCGCCAGGGCTGCCGCATCGTCGAGGTTGCCGAGCTGGCGGCTGGTGCACACGGTCGGCCGGCCGTGGAAACGCTGATCGTCGTTGCAGGGGAGGACAAGCCGTTCATCGTTTCCTCCGTTGCTCACGACGTCATGTCATCGGGGATGAAAGCCCGCGCGGTACTTCACCCTGTCGTCGTGGTAGCGCGCAACCGGGAGGGGCAACTGCTGGACATCGACCATGCGACGGCTGGTTCCGACGACGATGTGAGCGAAATTGATGAAAGCGTCGTCGTCATCGTCGCCGATGCGGCGACCGCGGCAGCGCGCGCGGCACTTGCCCAATCCTTGGTCAAGGTCGCGGGCGATGTCGATGCCGCGGTTGGCGATCACGCGGCGATGCTGCGGCGGCTGGATGCGGCGATCATGGCGCTCGAGGAACGCGCGAGTGCGGCGTCGATGGACTTGATCGGCGAGACGGTTGCGTTCTGCCGCTGGCTCCGTGACGGATATTTCGTCTTCCTCGGCATGCGTGAGTATCGCCTCGATGGCGAACCGGAAGCAGGTGACCTTGCCGAAGTGGATGGCGCGGGCCTTGGCATACTGCGCGATTCCAGCATGCAGGTGCTGCGGCGTGGTCGCGAACTGGTGGCGCTCAATGAGGAAGTCCGGCGCTTCTACCTGCAACCGGTGCCGATCATCATCACGAAATCGAACGTGATCTCGCGCGTGCACCGGCGCGCGCACATGGATTACATCGGCCTCAAGCTCTACGCCGCCGACGGGCGGCTCAGCGGAGAGCTGCGTATCGTCGGCCTGTTCACCGCCGGCGCTTACACATCGACGCCCGCCGACATACCGTTCCTGCGATTGAAGGCGGATCGGATCTTCGCGCTGGCCCGCATCCGCCGTAACTCGCACGATGGCCGCGTCCTGCAGCAGATCATCGACACGTTTCCGCGTGACGAGTTGTTTCAGATCGGCGTGCGCCAACTTGCGAGCTGGGTTCCGGCGCTGCTGCAACTCGAATTCGAGCCGCGCATCCGCGTCTTCGTGCGGCGCGATCGCTTCGACAGGTTCGTGTCCGTTCTGGTGTTCGTGCCGCGCGATCGCTTCTCGACAGAGGTTCGCGAACGGATAGGTGAACTTCTGGCCGATCGCTTCGCCGGTCGGGTGGTGATGTTCCAGCCCTGCTTCATGCCCGGCGCCCTCGTGCGCGTGCACTTCGTCGTTGGACGCTACGAGGGTGCGACGCCGGACGTGCAGGCGTCGCTGCTGGAAGCGGAGATCGGACGCATAGCTTCGACCTGGGACGACATGCTCGCCGAAAGCCTCTCGAACCGCAGCGAGCAGGTCGAGCGCTGGAGCGGAGCATTCTCGCCGAACTACAGAAGTTCATTCACCATCGCCCGCGCCCTCGAGGACATGGCGAGGATCGACCGTCTCGGCGCCGGCGCGCCGGTGGCGATCGATTTCTACCGCCAGCCCGATCGGCCCGCTGCCGAGGTACGCTGCGCGATCTATCGCTTCGATGAGCCGATTGCGTTGAGCGAACGCGTGCCGCTGCTCGGCAACATGGGCTTCTCTGCCATCGATGAGCGGACCTACGAGATCGCTCCGCGCTTCGACGGGCAACGTCGCAAGGTCTTCCTGCACGATATGCTCCTCGCTTCGTTCGACCGCCGTGACATCGCAGCCGCGAGCATCGACGCCGCGCTGGAGGAGTGCTTCACTGCGGTGTTCGACGGCCGCGCAGAAAACGACGGCTTCAATCGGCTGGTGCTGGGTGCGGGCCTCGACTGGCGAGAGGCCGCGCTGTTGCGGGCATATGGCGCGTACATGCGCCAGCTCGCCTTGCCGTTTTCTCCCCGCTATGTCGCCGACACGCTGCTGATGCATCCTGAGCGGGCGCGCGATGCCGTGCGCGTGTTCAAGCTGCGGCTCGACCCCGCTTTCCCTGCCGGTTTGGCAGAGCGCGCCGACCGGGAAGTCCGGCTGCGAGCGGATTTCGAGGCAGCGCTGGCGAGCGTCAAGTCACTCGACGATGATCGCATCCTCCGCTCGCTCATGGCGCTCGTTTCAGCGACGGAGCGCACGAACTTCTTTGCGTGTGACGAGCATGGCCGCATGCCGCGCGCCATCGCATTGAAACTCGCGCCCCGCGAATTGCCGGATGCACCAGAACCAAAGCCCTTTCGTGAGATATTCGTCAGCTCACCGGATGTCGATGGTGTGCATCTGCGCTTCGCGCCGGTTTCGCGCGGCGGCATCCGCTGGTCGGATCGCGCCGCGGATTTCCGCACCGAAGTGCTAAGCCTCGCAAAGGCGCAGCAGGTCAAGAATGCGGTCATCGTGCCGCAAGGGGCTAAAGGCGGCTTCGTGCCCAAGCGCATGCCGGCATCGGGCGACCGTGATGACATCATGAAGGCTGGCATCGACGCCTATCGCACCTTCGTCGGGGCCCTGCTCGATATCACCGACAACATGCAGGCAGGTGAAGTCTCGCCGCCCGCGGGTGTCGTTCGTCGCGACGGTGACGATCCCTATCTCGTCGTCGCCGCTGATAAAGGCACCGCGTCGTTCTCCGACATCGCCAACGCCATTGCAGCAGAGCGCGGCTTCTGGCTCGACGACGCGTTTGCATCAGGCGGCTCGGCTGGTTACGACCACAAGAAGATGGGCATCACCGCGCGCGGCGCTTGGGAATGCGTCAAGCGACACTTCCGCGAAATGGATCACGACATCCAGACGCAAGCGTTCACAGTGGCGGGCATCGGTGACATGTCGGGCGACGTGTTCGGCAACGGCATGTTGCTGTCGCCGGTCATATGCCTTGTCGCGGCGTTCGATCATCGCGACATTTTTCTCGATCCCGATCCCGATGCAGCGCGCTCGTTCGCAGAGCGATCACGCCTGTTCGCGCTCTCGCGCTCGAGCTGGCAGGACTACGACCGCGCGGCGATCTCGAAGGGCGGCGGCGTCTATTCGCGGGCGGCGAAGTCGGTCGATCTTTCACCCGAGGCGCGGAAGCTGCTGGCGCTGGATGTCGAGAGGCTGCCGCCGGCGCAACTGCTGCGTGCGATCCTGCAGGTGAAAGTCGATCTGCTGTGGCTCGGCGGAATCGGAACCTACGTCCGTGGTGACGGCGAAACGGACGCCGACGTCGGTGACCGGGCCAACGACGCGATCCGCATCAGCGCTTCGCAACTCGGCGCGCGGGTGGTCGGTGAAGGCGCCAATCTCGGCATGACACAACGCGGGCGCATTGATGCAGCGCGCCGGGGTGTGAGGTTGAATACCGACTTCATCGACAATTCGGCCGGCGTCAATTCGTCCGACCAGGAGGTCAACATCAAGATCGCGCTGGCACCGGTCCTCCGCGATGGTCGGCTCGACAGGGCAACTCGCAATGCGCTGCTCGTCAGCATGACGGAAGACGTGGCGCGTGCGTGCCTCGACAATAACGCCGCGCAATCGCTCGCCATCAGCCTCGAGGAACGCCTCGGCGCTGACGGGTTGACTGGAGTGCGGCAACTGATGCGGCATCTGGAGCGGCGCGGCATGCTGGATCGCGCGCTGCACGCGCTGCCCGACGACACGGACATGGAAACGCGCAACGCCGCGCACGGGCCGGCGCTGACGCGCCCGGAGATCGCCGTGCTTCTGAGCCACGCCAAGCTGGCGCTGTCGCACGATCTGATCGCCTCGGGGCTTGCCGACGATGCCGCCGTTGCGGATCGACTGGTTGCCTACTTCCCTCATGCCATGCGCGAAGCCTACGCGGGCGACATCCGCGCTCACCCGCTGCGGCGCGAAATCGTGGTGACGGCGCTGACCAATTCAATCGTGAACATCGCGGGAGTGGATACCGTCGTGCGTCTCGCCGAGGATTTCGGCATCGGCATGGAGCAGGCGGCTCGTAGCGCTCTGATTGCGATTTCCGTGTTCGATGCGGAAGCGCTGTTCGACGACATCGCGCAACTCGGAAGTCCCGTCGCCGGGACCGTGCAACTCGAACTGTTCGGGACGGTGCGGCGCGTCGTGCGACAGCATAGCGAATGGTGTGCGGCGAACGTCCGGTCACTTGCCGCGCTGGCGGACGAGATCGAAACACAGCGGCGCGTCATCACCAGCGTGCGGCGGCTCGATGGAGGCGTGGCGACTGCTGGACGGCGGCAGCAGTACGACTCCCGCCGCGACGCATGGATCGCCAATGGCGTGCCGCTGGACCTGGCCACCAGAGTTGCAAGTGTCGCCGCGTTGAGCGATGTCGGCGATCTGTCGCTCATCGCGCGGCAAGATGGGACCGCGACGGGTGAGCGGATTGCAGCGATAGCGTCGGCGTATTTCGGCGTCGCGGATGCGCTGGCGCTCGATGCGCTCAAGGACGCCACCTTGAACCTGGCGGCGACCGACCGCTACGACCTGCTGGCGCTCGATGCGGTGTTCGGCGCACTGTCCGTGGCGCATCGCGATCTGGCCAGAGCCGCGCTGGCGGCGGGCGGCATCGAAGCATGGCGGGCGGGCAAGGCGTCGTCGATCGGCGCCACCGCGACGCGGCTTGCCGACATCAGCGGAGCGGGACGGTTTAGCGTCGCACGACTGACTGTGGCCGCTTCGGTGCTCTCCGAACTGGCGGCCGAGGCTCGCGCCGACCTCAGTCCAGCATGATGAGCTTGTTCGGCAGCTCGTTGGCGTTGGCGCTTCCGGGCGGGAAATGCTGCGCCAGCAGAGCACCGATGTCGGTGACGGCCGTGACGAAACCATCCGCTGGTTTGCCGTCACCGATGCACGCCGTCAGCCGGTCGACGATGTCCTGCCACATGGCTTGCGGCACTTTGGCGGCGATGCCGGTGTCGGCGAGGATGCCCGCATAATGTTCCGCGACCGAAACGTAGACCAGAACACCGGTGCGGCCTTCGGTGGTGTGCAGGTTTTGCACCAGGAACTGCTCGACGGCGCGGCGGTGCGCATGGGCGTGCTTCACGGATCGCGGCACCAGCGCCATGCGAACGGCGGGCGGCATCAACGCGATCAACAGCGTCAGGAAAGCCGCCAGCTGCGCGAGGAAGATCGTCTGCACCGGCATCCAGGTGAGATAGATCAGCGGCCACGGCACCAGCAGCGCCAGCAGGCTCGCCCACAGCAGCGGCACATAGCGATAGCTGGCGCTTTCACTCGCGACCACCGCGACGATTTCGCCGCACGTCGACTGCTCGGCCCGGGTTATAGCGTCCGAAATGCGTATCTGTTCGTCTGGTGTGAACAGCGCGCTGGCGTATGTCGTTGCGTGGCGATGCTTCGCGGAATTCATATCGTGCCTCGTTCCCTCACCATCCGCCCGAAGCGCCGCCGCCGCCAAACCCGCCGCCGCCACCGCTGAAGCCGCCGCCACCGCCGCCGGACCACCCGCCGCCGCTCCATCCGCCGCTGCCTCCGGGAATGACGATCACGCGATCGTCGAAGCCGCTGCGGCGCTGGCGGCGCGAGCCTCGCGCACCGGGACCGGACGGCGAGTTGCGGCTGTTGAGGTAGACGATGAGGATGAAGATGGCGAGCCAGATCGCCAGGATGACCAGTGCCTCATAGTCGGTGCCGGGCCCGCGTCGGGCACCCTTGGCGCGTTCGACCACCGCCGCGGCATCGCCCAAAATCACGTCCTTGATGTCGCGCACGCCCGCCACGATACCGCCGGGAAAATCGCCGCGCCGGAAGCGCGGAAGGATCGCGTTCTCGATGATGATGCGGCTCATCGCGTCGGTGAGATGCGGTTCGAGCCCGCGGCCGACCTCGATGCGCACCTTGCGTTCGTTCGGTGCGACGATGAGCAGGGCGCCGTTGTCCTTGCCCTGCTGGCCGATTCTCCATTTGCGGCCGAGCTGATAGCCGTAGTCCTCGATCGTATAGCCCTCGAGCGTCGGCAGCGTGACGACGACGAGTTGGTCGGTCGACTTCTCCTCGAGTGCGGCGAGATCAGCTTCGATCGAGGCTCGTGTCGCCGCATCGAGGATCGACGCGTTGTCGACGACGCGTCCGGTGAGTGCCGGAAACTTCGGCTCGGCGATGGCTGGCAACCCGAGAGCCGTCAGCGCGAACACGAGCACGAGCACCAGTGCGGCGCGCAGTGCCGCGCGGTGCCGCAAGGTGAGCGCGAGCCTACCCACCACCGGATCGCCAGCCGATGCGCTGGCACTCTCTGTGAGATGGAGAACCCTCGCCTCTCGCGTGGATTTCGGCACGTTCACGCGGCCCGCCCGACCGTCAGGGCTTCTTCGTACCGAAATCGACCTTCGGCGTTTTGACCTCCTCGGCCGGCACGTCGAACGTCGCCATCTCGACAGAACCCGGATACATGAATGCCTTCCACCAGCGGCCAGGGATGGTGTTCAGCTCGGTGTTATAGATGCGCACGGCGTTGATATAGTCGCGCCGCGCGATCGAGATGCGGTTCTCGGTGCCTTCGATCTGGCTCTGCAATGCGATGAAGTTCTGCCCCGATTTGATGTCGGGATAGCGCTCGACGACGGCGAGCAGGCGGCCGAGAGCGCCGCCGAGTGCACTCTGCGCATCCTGGAACTGCCGCATCGCGGCAGGGTTGGTGAGAATGTCGGCTGGCACCTGCACGCTGGTCGCCTTGGCGCGCGCCTCGACCACCTCGGTCAACACGCTGCGCTCCTGCTCGGCGAAGCCTTTGACGGTCTCGACGAGGTTCGGGATCAGGTCGTTGCGGCGCTTGTATTCGTTGAGCACCTGCGACCACGCCGCCTTGGCGCTTTGCTCGTAGGTCGGGATGTTGTTGATGCCGCAGCCGGCCAGCGGGATCGCGAGCAGCACCACGAGGAACACCGAAAGCCGGCGCGTCATCGTCGCGGCGAACCGCGGACTGGCGCTGGCAATTCTGAAATGCGAACGAACCATGACGCGGAACCTCCGATTGCTCATGTGACCGGCAAGTGATCCGGTCGACGACCGGGACGATGTCAGTGTCGTAGTGGCCGGGGCGTGCCTCCGCAAGTCTCGGGTCGGAGGAAACTGCGCTGCGCCGAGGCATTCCGCAGATGTTGGAAATCACGGCGGACGGGCAACGCCACCGTGGCGGTTTCACGTCCTGGCGTGTACACTGCTCGCGATCACGGGGCGAACGATCAGACTGTCGGCAGGGCGGGTTTTCCGAGAAGTGCTCGCGTGGGTTGCGGTGAAACTCCTGCCCGGGCGAGGCGCGTCAAGCCTGCATTCGTGGGCCAAGCCCCGAATGCTTGCTCAGGCCCACATTTGGCCGCTTTCTTTGCTTCGTTCTGGCGATTACGGGGTGGGGAGTTCGAGCACGGCAGATCCGCAACGGCAGTGGCTTGCCGGTGCGGGGCGTCGTGGTCGTATCAGCGGCGGGATGGTGCCACGATGCGGAATACCGTGGCGGTAATGAACACCAAAGGCGGTGTCGGCAAATCGACACTCGTGATGGCGTTGGCGGAAACGCTGTCGACGGATCACGGCAAGTCCGTGCTGGTCATCGACAGCGATGCCCAATCCAGCGTTTCGAGCATGCTGATTTCCGTGTCGGCGCTGCATAAACTGCAATCGGACAATGCGACGCTGGTCGATTTCCTCGTTTCGAGCGTGCTGCAAGGCGGCGAGCCCGGCTGGGCCGATTTCGTCGTACGCAATGTTTCGGACGTCGACGAAGCCCGCACCATCTTCCTCATTCCCAGCGACATGCAACTGACGCTGTTCGAGCGGGAGGTTTCGCGCGAGAGCCAGCATGGGCGCTTGCGGCTCGTGATCCGCAATCTGCTGGATCAGGTTCGACCGGCGTTCGACGTCGTGCTCATCGATTGCCCGCCCGGGCTCTCGGTGCTGACGGAAAGCTGGCTCCGCGAGGCGGACTTCCACCTGTCTCCGACCAAGCCCGATTACGTTTCGCTGTGCGGGCTCGAGATTTTCCGCCGCTTCAAGGCGCTGAACCCGGAGATGGGTTTTGCCGCCAACATCGGCGTGCTGGTCAACATGAAGGACCTGAACTCGGGCATCGACAACGAGTATGAGAAGTGGCTGAAGGCGAACCCGGAGAACAAGTGCTTCATGCACGCGCTGCCGTATCTGAGGCCGCTCCAGGACGCGGCGCGCTTCACCCCGCCGGATCGCTCGTATCTCGCTAAGTATCCGGGTGCGGTCGGCGGCGCCATCCGCGCCATTACGTCCGAATTGTTGGATCGCCTGGCGGCCGAGAACAGCCAAAGCACTCCGCTCGAAGCGGCGAGCTGATCGCTTCAGCGCGCAGAAAAAACGCAAAAAGCCGCCACTGGCGGCTTTCTCGCGTCGTCGGATACAGACCCGCACGCCCGAAGACTGCGGACAAATGGAGCGGGCGAAGGGATTCGAACCCTCGACCCCGACCTTGGCAAGGTCGTGCTCTACCCCTGAGCTACACCCGCATTCCAAAAGAGTAATGCAACTTCCCGAAAAGAGGTTCTCACCGAATTTCGGATCACAAGCTGCACATACTCGCCGCGTCGTCCGCGACGGCCCCGTCTTATGGCGCAACTCGAAACTGATTGCAAGCGGGTTTCCTCGCCCCGCCGAGGACCGCTCCACCGCCCTTTCGAGGCGCCCGTTTTACTTCGCCCGCGACAGGAACCGTTTGATTTGCGCACCGCCCAGAACGCCCGTTGCGACGATGATGACAGCGAAGATCACGACGCCGGCCGCAACGACGGCGGCGAGTCCGGCAACCTGCGAGACGAAGGGCGCCGCGCGATCCAGATGCGGCGCCGCCAGCACCATGACGCCATAGAGTGCGCCGGCCATGGCGACTGTGGCGAGGCCGATCACCGGCAGGTTGCGGGCAAGCCGTGCGTCGAACTCGAAGTCGCCGCGCGCCCGAAGTGTGAGGAACAACATCAGCGCGTTGATCCAGGCGGCGACGGAGGTCGCAAGCGCGATGCCGACGTGCGGTTCGAACCCGATCTCGCGGAACAGGAAGAACAGCGCGATCGACAGCCCCGCGTTGACGACGAGGTTGACGCCCGCGTAGCGCATCGGAGTCTTGGTGTCCTCGCGGGCGAAGAACGCCGGCTGGAACACCTTGATGAGCACGAACGCCGGCAGTCCGATGGCGAAGGCGGCGAGCGCCAGCGCCGTCTTCGGCGTATCAGCGGCGGTGAAAGCGCCGCGCTCGAACAGCACCTGGATGATCGGATGTGCGGCGACGGCCAGCGCCACGGCAGCCGGCAGCGTCAGCATCAGCGCGAACTCGAGGCTGCGGTTCTGGCTGTCGAATGCAGCGGCCCTGTCGCCAGCGCGCAGCCGCCTCGAGAGATCCGGCAGCAGCACGACGCCGACCGCGACGCCGACGATGCCGAGCGGCAATTGATAAAGCCGGTCGGCATAATAGAGGTAGGATACTGCGCCCGCCTGCAGCGATGCGATGATGGTGCCGACGACGATGTTGATCTGCGTGATGCCACCGGAGATCAGGCCCGGTATGCCGAGTTCTACGAGCCGCTTGACGCCGTCAGAATAACGGGGCCGCACGAAGCGCAGCCGCAGGCCGGCACGCCGCACCGCGACCCAGAGCATGGCAAGTTGCGCCACGCCGGCGACGAAGACGCCGACGGCGAGCACGTAACCCGCTTCCGGTTTGCCAGAGTAGCCGAGCCAAATGGCGAGCGAGATCGCCGAAATGAGCACGATGTTGAGCAGGATCGGCGCCGCCGCCGCCGCCCAGAACCGATGCATCGAATTGAGAACGCCCGAGAGCAGCGCCACCAGCGATAGGCACGCAAGATAGGGAAACGCGATTTGCGTGAGGTCGACGGCGAGATCGTACTTGGCCGGATCGCTGACGAAACCCGGTGCCAGCACCATCATCAGCCAGGGCATCGCGAGCATGAGCACCGCAGAGACGACGACGAGCACCAGCGTCAGGCCCGCCATTGCCTCCTCGGCGAATTGCTTGGCTGCGGCTTCGCCCTCGCCTTCCAGCCGCTTGGCGAACAGCGGCACGAACGCGGAGTTGAAGGCGCCCTCGCCGAACAGGCGGCGGAACAGGTTGGGAAAGCGGAACGCGACGAAGAAGGCGTCGGCGATGGCGCCGGAACCGAGCGCACCGGCTATGAGAATGTCGCGCACGAAGCCGAGGATGCGGCTCACCATGGTCAGACCGCCGACCGTCGCGAAGGCTTTATAGAGTTTCATGCGAGCAGGAACCTATGCGAGTGCGAACCACGTTCCAGCCGTCGCCGCGGAGGCGAACCTGCGCCGGATCGTTGCGGCAGT